>JAPUKX010000044.1 GCA_027295435.1 Planctomycetota bacterium
CCGTGGCCGCAGGTACTCCCCCGTGCAGCCGGACGGGAACAGTGTACCACAGGCGGGCTGTATCCAAGCGGCATTTGTGAGATATCAGCCCCAGTTGCTCAGCAGATGAGCCGGGTTGACAGTGCTACGGGCACGCGCCCCAGTTCGCCAACAGCGTCAGCAGGTCGAGGATGCCGAAAATGCCGTCGCCGTCAAAGTCGGCTGGCCTGCCGGGGTCGGTCCCCCACGCGTCCAACAGTGTCAGGAGGTCGGTGATGCCGACGTTCTGTTCCAGGAACGGTACATTGTAACTTGCGCACCGCGGACGCGGCACCCTTGGTACTTGGAACTCTCTGATGCGCCTTCTTGCTGGCTCCGCCATTGTCCTCGGTTTCTTTGCGATGACTCTCTTTGGAGCCGCCGGGGGGTTGAATCTACCGTTTTTCTGGGGCTATGTATGCGTTGCAGCCGCTACGACGATCACGGTGTGCGCCGTGATGGATCGCGACCTGATGAAGGAGCGCATCAAGCCGGGCGCGGGCGGCACCGATCGCCAGTTGCGCCTAATCGCAACTCCCTTCTTTCTTGCCCATCTGATCGTTGCCGGTCTCGACGTCGGACGGTTCCACTTTTCCGACACCGTGCCAGTTTGGTTGCGAACTGTGGGATTGGCGGGCATGGCCGTTTTCCTGGCGCTTCCACTTTGGGCGGTGTCAGTGAATCGCTTCTTTTCACCGGTGGTGCGCATTCAGGAGGAGCGCGGACATCACCTCGTGACGGCGGGACCGTATCGCGTCGTCCGGCATCCCGGCTACCTCGGTGCCATCTTCGCGTTTCCGTTCGGGGGGATGGGACTCGGCTCGTGGTTGTCGTTGGCACCGCTGGCGATCCCGGTGTTGCTGATCCTGCGGCGAACGATTATCGAGGACAGGTACCTGAGCAAAAACCTCGATGGATACCAGGAGTATGCCCTGCGCGTGCGGTGGCGCCTCGTGCCGGGAGTTTGGTGATACGACCGTGGCGCATCCTTAGGCCAAGAAAACCCCTGGCATAGCGAGACCAAGGGTGCGGGGCTCAGGCGGACGGGGACGCCGCGCTCACGCGCACGGCCCCCAGTTCGCTAACAGCGTCAGCAGGTCGAGGATGCCGACAATGCCGTCGCCGTCGAAGTCGGGCGGGCAGGGCGTCTCGCAGGGACCCCACGCGGCGAGCAGCAACAAGAGATCGAGGATGTTGACGGTGCCGTCGCCATTGAGATCGCCGGGGGCCGGGACCACTTCGATCACCGCCGGTCCGGTCGCGGGCGGGCCATCGATATAGTCCACAAGGAACGACGCGGGCGGCGCGGGGATCACCGTGTCGGGATCGGCGCCGAAGATCGTCTGGGTCGCATCGGGCACGGCATCGCCGCCGGTATCCAGGGTGACGCGCGGCCCGTGGGTTGAAAACGCCCCGATATCGCGGCCGCTGCGCCACGCCGCGACGAAGTCCAGCAGGTAGAACCGGAAGCGATCACCCGGCCTAGCGCCGTCGAGCATGATGTCCACAGTGAAGATGGGTCCCGCCGGTTCAGCGGGGATGACGGCCGGCGCCTCGGCTCCAAACTCGAGATACTGCAGCTCGGGGCCGACGAAACCGGGATCAAGACCGGGCGACTGTACAGTCCAGCCCACGTTGCCCGGATTGACCGGCGTCCCGATCGTCGCGCTCATGCCGGTCACCGATCCAGAGTTGAGATCATCATCTGGCATGTGCCCCAAGGCGATGCCGCGATCGAGGCCCCCAACGTACCCGATCGACCACAGCGTGCGCTCGTGGAGCGGATCGATGATGTACACGGCCACTTCATGCACCACGGCTGTGCAGGCGGGAACCGTCACGGTGGATTGGACTCCCGGGGAGTCGGCGTCCATGTCCACGATGACCTGGACCGGCGTGTCTTTGCCGGCCCCGCCGTACAGCGTGGTGCATACCGAGGCGGCGGCGACCAGCATCATCAGCAGATGCGGTGCCGGTTGGCGAGCACGACTGAGATCGTTCAGTCTCCACCGCATGATGAGGCCCTGCCCATTGCGGCACGGTCGAGCGCGTCAGCCCATCGCAGCCGATCGTCGCGCTGACCACGATGCGACAAACCGCTGCGATTCTTGCCGCAAAGTCAGTATACCTCGGACGGCCGGTGAGACAAGACTCGGTTGGGGAGCGATTTGAGTCTGTTGGAAACCCGGAGATCGCGGACAAGGTGAGAAAGCAATCCCCCGGCGAAGCCGGGGCCTGAGGGAGTGCTTGGAACGGATGACGCTGGGCGTTTAGTGGAAACTGCTCGCTGGACCGCGGCGACTCGCTGCTGATGCCCTGATGCCTTCTTCCTACGGACACGGCCCCCAGTTGGCCAGCAGCGTCAGCAGGTCGAGGATGCCGACGGTGCCGCTCTTGTCGAGATCCCAGGGCCGCTTCAATCACCTGCCCTCATGCGCCTGTGTCGGATGTTGGAACCAACGCGCTTCGCGCCGACGTTGTCGGCTGGTCGCGGCCAGCTACTCCTTACGGGCATGGTCCGAAGTGGGTCGCCACCGCTGCCACGTCCCTGCCGTTGACAATACCATCGCCGTTGATATCCCACGGGCAATTGTCGGGATCGTCACACAGTCCCAAGTTGTGAACTACCTCAACGATATCGGGGTGGTCAACGACGCCATCGCCGTTGACGTCCCACGGGCAGTCCATCACCTGGAACTCATACGCGCCCATGTCCACGATCGGCGGGTCGCCGAAGCCGGTGTCTTTGGTATCCGGGTCATCGACGAAGCGTGGGTTGCCGTCGAGGTCGAAGGGGATCGGCTCCTTCGTGTCACCGTCGTTGTCAAGGTCGAACTCGTCAGGCGGGACCGCCGTGTTGTCCGCCGCATCGATACACGGCGAGCCAGCTGAGAGCTGGTAGTCACCGCTGGCGGGATCGACGAAAAGCGGGTCGGCGTCGATGTTGCCGGGGCCGGGCCAGCCACCCTGGACGCAGCTATATGTGACATCACCTGCGGTGCCGCCAATCTGGTCGGGGCCATTGTCCCACACAACAGAGTTTGCGATCACCGTCCCCAGGCTGCTGAACGTACCACCGCCAAAGGCTGCCGAGTTGCCAGCCAAGGTGCAGTTCGTCACCATCGGGCTGGCGCCGCTGTTGATGAATATTGCCCCTCCCTGAAAGCCCGCCGTGTTGCCGGCGAACGTGCAGTTGGTGATCGCCGGGCTGCTGGTGTCGCGGTTGTTCATGCCGCCGCCGTCGAACCCGGCGGTGTTCTCGATGAAGACGCAGTTCGAGATCGTGGGGTGGGCTCCGAACAGATTGGCGATCGCGCCGCCCTGCCTATTCGACATGTTGCCGACGAAGGTGCAGCCGATCATCTTGCTCGGGCTCGTGCTGTTGGCTATCGCCGCACCCCAGGAGTTCTCGCCCGTGACCGAGTTTCCCACGAATAGGCTGTCGACCACGGTCGCGTCATTGTTCGCATTGACCATGGCGCCTCCCCAAAAGACCCCGGTATTGGAATCAAACGCGCAGCCCGTGACGGTCGGATTGCTACCCGGTCCGTTGTACATCCCACCGCCGCCATCGAAACTAGCCAAGCCGTCCGCGGTATTGCCAATGAACGTGCAATTGCTCACCATCGGGCTGCCGCTGTCATTGAACATTCCGCCGCCGCGGTCGGCGGCTGAGTTCCCGCTGAACGTGCAGTCGTTTACCGTCGGGCTGCTGTTCTGGTTGAACATCCCGCCGCCGCGGTTGTCGGCTGAGTTCCCGCTGAACGGGCCGTCGGTCACCGTCGGGCTGCTGTTCTGGTTGAACATCCCGCCGCCGCGGTCGTTGGCTGAGTTCCCGCTGAACGGGCCGTCCGCAGTATTGCCAATGAATGTGCAATTGCTCACCATCGGGCTACTGTTATTGACGTTGGACATCCCGCCGCCGACATTGCTCGCCGAGTTCCCGCTGAACGTACAGTTGGTCACGTTCGGGCTGCTGCCGATGTTGGACATCCCGCCGCCTTGGCCGGCCGTGTTCCCGCTGAACGTACAGTCGGTGAC
>JAPUKX010000045.1 GCA_027295435.1 Planctomycetota bacterium
GGGCTTTCGGCCGCCTGGCCCTAAGCCGGGGCGATCCTACACTCCCCTGGGACCCCTGGCATTCAAGACCACGCCGGGTCGGCTCGCGGCATTCCTGGGAGATCCGCTTGCCATTCGGCCCAGTGGCCGCATGCCCTCGCAGAACCTCACCGAGCTTGAAGCCGAGGCGATCGCTTCGTATCTCATCCATCGTGACCGCGGGAACACGCCAACGGTCCAGCACCAGCCATTCGTGCTTGATGGGCTGCGCATTGAGCGCGGTGCAGCGATCTTCGCCGACAAAGGCTGCGCCAACTGCCACAGGCTCGGGCCCGACCGGCCGACGATCATCTCATCGCTTCGTGCGCCTTCGCTTGAGCGTGTGACCGCGTCAGTGAGTGGGCCGATGGATGCGCCGCGAGGATGCCTTGCCCAGGCGCCTCCGCCGGGGAGTGCCGACTTCGGGATCACTGCCGGGCAGCGGACCGCCATCGTTGCCTTCCTGCGCACCGTGCCGATGCGGCGTGGCTGGGATGTGCCGCACGATCGGCTGGCTGCCACGATGGATCGGCTCAACTGTCTCGCCTGTCATCAGTTCCATGGTGCGGGCGGCCCTGAGCGCGCGGTCTCCCCGTATTTCACGACGCTTGGCGATTTTGACCTGGGCGATGAGGGTCGTCTGCCCCCGGACCTCGGCGATGAAGGCGCCAGACTCAACCCACAATGGCTGGCTAACGTTCTGTCCGAACATGGAATCGCCCGGCCGTACATGGCCGCACGGATGCCCCAGTTCGGTGAGGCGAATGTCGGGCGGCTCCCGGAGCTGTTTGCAGCTGTTGCCGGCGTGCCAGCCGAGCCGGACCACAGTCCCGACCTTTCCGAGCCCGACGCCGAAATCGGTCGCCAACTTGTCGGCGCCGGCGGGTTCAACTGCATTCAATGTCATTCCATCGCCGTCCGTCCGTCAACCGGTCTTCCCGGATCCGACCTGGCACAAATGGTTGAACGACTACGCTACCGCTACTTTGCTACATGGATGCACGACCCCAAACTGCTTCGCGCCGGCACTCGCATGCCTTCATTCTTCTCCGCGGGCCGCTCAGGACTGACCGAACATCTCGGCGGCGATGCGGATCGACAGATTGCAGCGATGTGGGCGTATCTTTCCCAGGGCGAGCTTCTTCCCCTGCCAGATGGTTTGATTGATCCGGGCAGCGATGAGCTTCAAGCCGGTGATGAGCCCATCGTCCTGGGCACCTTCATGAAGGATGTGGGTGCTCGGTCGATCGCATGTGGGTTCCCACCGCAGTAGCATTGCGGCCCAAAAGCGATGTCCAAGGTTGCCGGCAAGAAACGAATCCTCGAACTTCGAGATTTGCTCGATCGGGCAAACCGCGCCTACTACGTCGAACACCAGCCGACCATGCCGGATTCGGAGTACGACGCGCTGCTGCGCGAGCTGGTCAAGCTGGAGAACGCCCATCCGGAATTGTTCGATCCTGACAGTCCCTCCCAGCGCGTCGGCGGCGAGCCGATCAAGGGGTTCAAGACCGTTCGGCATCGCGCACCGATGATGTCGATCGACAACACCTATTCGATCGAAGACCTGCACGCATGGCACGAGCGGGTGCTCAAAGGGCTGAAGGGCGAGACCGACGAGGGTGTATCGAATGGAGATTGTCCGCTTCGGTTCGTGTGTGATCCCAAGATCGACGGAGTCGCGGTCAGCCTGCGTTACGAGCGTGGTGCGCTCGCCGTTGCGGTAACGCGGGGTGATGGTGAGCGAGGCGATGACGTGACGGCTCAGGTACGCACCATCCGCGCCATTCCGCTGGGCCTGCACGCGGATCGTCGCTCGCCGCCGACGGTGCTGGAGGTCCGCGGCGAGATCTTCATGCCTCATGAGGAATTCGAGCTGATCAACGCCCACCGCCGCAAGGCGAGCGAGGCGGAGTTTGCGAATGCCCGTAACGCAACCGCCGGCACACTCAAGAATCTCGACCCGAAAGTTGTGGCCGAACGGCGCCTCAGCTTTGTTGCCCACGGAAAGGGCGAAGTCGTTGGGATGGACGATGTGAAGACCTTTTCTACGTTTCTAAGCCGGCTCAGGGAGTTCGGAGTGCCCGTCAGCCCGCTTGCGAAGCGCTGCGAAACCTTCGACGAAGTGGTTGCCACGATCGAGTCATTCCGCCACACCCGGGCCGACCTGGGCTATGGCGTGGATGGCATGGTCGTCCGCCTTGATCGATTCGATCTCCAGGAGCAGCTTGGCGCGACAAGCAAAGCCCCACGCTGGTGCATCGCATTCAAGTATCCCGCCGAGCAGGGCGAGACGATCCTAAAAGCAGTGGATTGGCAGGTTGGTAAGGGTGGTACGCTGACCCCGCGAGCGACGATGGAGCCCATCTTTCTCGCCGGAACAACCATTCAGCACGCCACGCTGCACAACATCGAGGAAATCCAGCGCAAGGACATTCGCCTCGGCGATGTCGTGGTGATCGAGAAGGCGGGCGACATTATTCCCCAGGTGGTCCGCCCAGTGGTCCGGAAGCGGACGGGCAGGCAACGGCGAATCACGCCGCCTAGGCGCTGTCCGTCCTGCGGCGGCGGCGTTGAGCCCGAAGGCCCCAAGCTCTATTGCGTCAACCCTGAATGTCCCGCGCAGTTTCGTGAGAAGCTCAAGTGGTTCGTTGGCCGCGGCCAGATGGACATCGCCGGTCTGGGCGAGAAGCTCATCGATCAACTCGTCGATGTGGGATTACTCGAACATTTTGCTGACCTGTTCTCGCTCTCTAAGAAGCGTGATCGGTTGCTTGATGTGCTGGAGAAGCAGGACAAGAAGGATCCGACCAAGAGGCCAGAGAAGCTCGTTGACAATCTCATCAACGGGATTGAGAACGCAAAGGACAGAGGCTTGGCGCGCGTCCTAGCCGGGCTTGGAATTCGCCATGTTGGAACCACAACTGCAAGGCAATTAGCGCGCACCTTCCCCGATATCAACGCATTGTTGAATGCCGATGTCGAAGAATTGATGCCCAAGGCTTTGAAGAAGCTGGATGCCGTCCGATATGGATTCCCTGAGGATCCCAAACATCGACCGGAGACAGGCCTGGGAAAGGAAACTGGTCCCGCAGTTCACTCATATCTTCATTCCGCTCAAGCACGAGAGACCTTCAGATTGCTGAAAATGGCAGGCGTTGATCTCATAAGCAAGGACTACAAACGACAGGTACCAGAGATCGAATCGCCATTTGCAGGCAAGACCGTCGTTCTCACCGGCACGCTCGAAACGTTCACCCGGACGAAGTTGACAGAAACGCTCGAAGCGCTCGGCGCGAAGGTCACGGGCTCAATTTCCAAGAATACTGACCTGGTGATCGCCGGCGAGAATCCCGGATCAAAGCTCCTGCGAGCCAAAGAGCTGGGCATCGAGACGTGGGATGAAGCGAAGTTGACGACGGCTTTGGCCGAAAGCTGAGATGCGGTGTTGCAACGCCACAGCCGGATATGGATATGCGGGGGCCGCGGCCGTAACGAATAGGACCCGCGGATGCACATCTGCGGCTGCGAAGGTGTGGCGGGCTTGTATCTTTGCACGCCGGACGGACAGCGCCTTCTCGGGGGTTGGTCGACATTGAGCATGCACAACATTGAGTTTAAGGCAGAGTTGCGCGATCCGGTCGCTGCCCGCAGACAATGCGCGCTACTCGGGGCCCACCATGTCGGCGCGCTTCGCCAGAAGGACACCTATTACAAGCTGCTCGACGGCCGGCTCAAGAAGCGTGAATCGCGCGGCGAACCGACGGAATGGATCTACTACCATCGCCCCGACCATGTTCGCCCGAGGATGTGCCACTACACCATCCTCAGTGACGAACAAGCGAAGCGCCGCTGGGGGACCCACAGTCTACGTGTGTGGCTGGAGGT
>JAPUKX010000046.1 GCA_027295435.1 Planctomycetota bacterium
GCTCGGCGACCGATGGCTGCCCGTTGGGACTCTGATGTACTGCGTTCAAATCCATAGCGAAGCTCTACCGTGATTGTACCGATCGATATCGAGTCATATCCACCGCTAGACTCTTCTGCCATGCCCACGCCCGACTTGAGATCGTTCCGCCGGTTAGCCGACCGCGGCAACCTCATCCCGATCGTCCAGCGGGTGATGGGTGACCAGCTTACCCCGGTGCTGGCCTACCGCCGGCTTGTCGCCCCGGACGATCGAACCGCCCCGAGCTTCCTGCTCGAATCGGTCGAGAGCGGCACTACGGTCGGGCGATACTCCTTCCTCGGCGCGCAGCCGGTGATCGAAGTCATTGCCCGCCAAAATGAGGTGACCGTGATCGATCATGCCCGGGGCGCGTCGATCACCACCCGCGAGGCTGATCCATTGGCCGTGCCGAAACGTCTAATCCAAGCCTGGCGTCCCGCTCCAGAAACGTGCGAGTTGAGGCGAGGGCTCAACGCGCGGTTTACCGGCGGGTGGGTGGGCTACGCGGGCTATGACACCGTGCGGTACCTGGAGCCGCAAAAGCTCCCATTCGACGCAGCCCCGCCTGACGATCGGGGTCTGCCTGACATGCACTTCGGTTTGTATCGCCAGGTGGCCGTCTTCGACCACGTGGACAAGATGGTCTACGCGATCAATCACATCTTGCGTGACGAGCACGACTCGGTCGATGCTGCCTTCCACGCCGGCTGCGAGCAGCTCGGGGAGTTCGTGCATCGATTGATGACACATGCGGCGCCCTTGCCAGCGGGAACGGTTGATCTGGATCTGCACGATCTGCCGGCCGCGCCGATGACGGGCAACTTCACTCGACACGGCTTCGAGGCAGCGGTGCACCAATGCAAGGAGTACATCGCAGCCGGCGACGCCTTTCAGATCGTCCTCAGCCAACGGTTCGATCGTCAAACCCGTGCCGACCCGTTTGAAATCTACAGGGCATTGCGCATCGTCAACCCGAGTCCCTATATGGTTTATTTACAGGCGGCGGGTTCGATCCTCGTCGGCGCGAGCCCCGAGATCCTGTGCCGGGTCGAACAAGGGGTCGTGACCAACCGCCCACTCGCTGGGACACGCCCGCGCGGGGCGACCATCGAGCAGGACCGCGCCCTGGAACAGGAGCTGCTGGCCGATGAGAAGGAACGTGCCGAGCATGTCATGCTCGTTGATCTGGGCCGCAACGATCTCGGACGCGTCTGCGACGCCGGTTCGATTGAACTTCAGCGGATCATGGAGGTGGAGCGCTACAGCCACGTAATGCACTTGAGCTCAACCGTGACCGGCCGGCTGCGCGCCGGACTCGATGCCTGGGACGCCTTGCGGGCAGCCCTGCCGGTGGGCACCGTCAGCGGCGCACCCAAGGTCCGTGCCATGCAGATCATCGACGAGCTTGAGCCGACCCGCCGCGGACCCTATGCCGGTGGGATCGGCGTGGTTGGATTCAACGGCGACATGGATCTTGCCCTCACACTCCGCACGATGGTGGTACCAACCCAGCAACCGCGAAGGCACGAAGGCACCAAGGCAGGAAACGAGTGGACCGTGCACCTTCAGGCCGGGGCCGGGATTGTCGCCGATTCAGTTCCCGCCCGAGAATACGATGAGACGGTCAACAAAGCCGCGGCGCTGGGCCGCGCGATCGATCTCGCTGAGTCCGCGTTCGCAGAACCACCGGCCGCAGAAGACGCGCACGGCGTTGACCGCACCCGATAGACGGAAACGGCGGCGAGATCACCTGGCATGGCAGGGAGGACTCCCCAGCCATCGATTCCTGTGCGGGGTCGCTTATGACTCCATCTTGATCGATGGAGGGTCATCTTGGTCATCGTTCGATCGGTCAGGGACGAAATGGGTCCTGGGAGCATCAACGAGGTGATCGAGCGGGTCGCGTTCCCGCTCGGCACCATTCGCCAGGTGCAACATGCCGGTGAATGTCAGTCCCAGCGCGACCACCAAACATAGAAGCAGAGACATTGGCAAGACACTCAACATAATCGCCGGCGGTTGAATCTGAAAGAGGATCGAAAGCAGCCAGCCAGCCAGTGACAGCACGATGATCAAGGGCGGCAGCGCGAGAAGCAATATGTATTGTGCACGGAGCTCACGGACGACGGATTCATAACCCAGCAACGCGGCGAGTGCAGCTCCCATCGACCCGGCCATGACTGCTGCCGCAAGAGTTGTGCAGAGCCAGGCCGCGCCCGGCAGTACCACTGCAGCCTGGGACCAACTGGTCGCAGGCATATTCGGCTGAGCCATAAGCAGCGCGGCCAGCCAACCGATCGTGACCGCCACGTCCATCAGCGACAACGGCCACAGCACACGAACCCGCCGACCAATCACCGGCATCTTGTCGATGGCGGCCCGGAACCGCAACTCCGCGACACCAAACGCACGGACAATCGCTGTCGCAATGAGGATGATCCCCCCGGCCCAACCTGCCCATGGGTTGGTGATGCTCCCGATCACGACGAGGATCAGCCCCAACAGACCGAGATAGCTCTTACCGATGCTTCGCAAGCCGCTGGCGACCTGGTCCGGCCTGGCCAGGGCCCACAGCGAGTCGCTGACAGGCTGGCCGCATTCCGGGCATACTCCCACCACCCGGGCTGCCCGCAGGTTGTACCCGCAGCTGACACACGGCAGATCGTCAATGATCGTTGCGTGGGGCGGGAAATACCGCTTTTCGAGCAATGCGGTCCAGTGCATCGCCGTGACATTGTACGACCGACACCGGGCCGGCCGTCCGGCCCGCGGGATTGATCTCGCCGAGTCAGCATTCAGTCACTGAAGCCTCAGTCTGATTGATCCGCCATCTCGCCGTGCGATCCACCTCGCGCCGGGCTGGCGGAAATATCATTAATCCCACCATCGGGTAAATGGCGGCGTCCCTGCTGAAGCAGATCGCTGATCGCCTTCCCTTCCTCTTCCATCGCCTGTGCCAGATGGCTAAGAGCCACCATGGTGTGCCCGATCGCGATTGCGCCGAGCAGGCTAACAACCATCGCGCAGCCAATGAGCATTGGCTCGGGGAAGATCAACGTCATAGCAGCATACGACAGTATCGCGGCTATTGCGCTGGCCCCGAGCAGTAGCCGCTGAGCGCGAAGTTGGACAATGATCCGCTCGTATTCAAGCATCGCTGCGACTTTGGATCCAATCAGTCCCGCGATCCAGGCTCCCCCAAGGATGACGAGCAGCCACGCGCATACCGCAGCACCAAACCATTCGCTTTCAAGCGCACTCTCAGACCGCCAGGACACGTCGGGGAAACGCCAGAAGAGCACCACAGCCAGAGGTAAGGGTTCCAAGATGGTCAGCAGAGCAAGCCAACAGAGCCCTCTTCGAAGAATCGGTATTCTTGCGAGGCCTGCGGCGAACGACAATCTCCAGACACCGATCAGTCGAACGAGCGAAGCACCGCAGGCAATCATCACAGGGAGAAGCAAGCCTCCGAGGCATACAAGGAGAGCACCGTAGAACCCGACATAGGACCTGCCGATTGTTCTGAAAGCGAAGGCAGCATCGTTCGGCCTGGCCAGCACCGTAAGCGTATCTTCGACCCTCCCTCCGCATTCCGGGCACCTCCCTTTGGTGCGGTTGCGACGAAGGTTATAACCACAGCCGATACAGGGAAGATCCTGCTGTATCGTGTGCCCTCGATACGTTCCTGTCGTTCCCGAGTCGCTTGGCATTACACAGTCATATCTTTGATCAGCTCGCGCAGATGTTCGCGGATACCATCGTGGCCACGATCGAGTTCGACGCCAAGCGAGCGCGCCGCCTCCTTGGTGAAGGTATTCTTGGGCTGCGGCGGGCTTGACGTGTCGATCTCGACCTCGAGGCCGAGCAGCTCGCCGGCCATCAGCGCCCAGTCGGCCCAGCGGGCGTAGCAGTCGGCGAGGTT
>JAPUKX010000047.1 GCA_027295435.1 Planctomycetota bacterium
GATTGTACATGCTGGGTGCGCTGTACCCTCAGGCCGAGTTGAAACGAGTCAACGCTTTCGTAATCGATCGATAGAACGGAGGCCGGATGAAGGCACCACCGCCCTGCACCCCAATGGCCGGGCAGGCGTGCGCTTGATAACCGTTTTCGGCCTCGCGCTGGCCATCGGATGCACCGATGCGGACACCCCTTTGGATACTCCCGCCCGTGACGCTCTCACCGCCATCACGCCGATCGTCCGCCAGGATACGACTCGGCGGCGGTTAAACGACGCCGTCACCGGCGCGAGGCAATCCGCCATCGTCGACGCAGCCGCACGAGTCAGCCCCGCCGTCGTCAGCGTAAACATCATTCGGCGGCAGCGACCAATGGCCCGTCAATCGCTGTTCGACCTGTTCATGCCTCGGGAGTACAAGGCGCTGGTGGAAGCGGTTGGATCGGGATTCATTATCTCGGAAGACGGTATCGTCATCACCAACCAGCACGTTACCGCGGGAGCCCAGCAAATTGTCGTCACGACGCGCGACGGAACCGATTACCCAGGCCGGCTCTTGGGTGAGGATCCCCTCACGGATATCGCCGTCGTGAAGATCGATGCGACAGGCTTGCCGACCACACCGGTGGGATCGAGCCGCGATCTGGCCATCGGAGAGTGGTTGGTGGCCATCGGGAACCCCTATTCGTACCTGCTGGGGAACTCCGAACCCAGCGTCTCCGCGGGGGTCGTCAGCGCGCTGGGACGCAACCTCCTGCCGTCTCGGGATCAGCCCGGTGTGTACGTCGACATGATCCAGACCGACGCCGCCATCAATCCTGGTAACAGCGGTGGGCCCCTCGTCAACGTGATGGGAGAAGTCGTGGGCGTGAACAGTTCGATCTTCACCAATACAGGCGGCTCTGTCGGCATCGGATTCGCCATACCCATCGAGCGGGCTTTGCGTGTCGCGCGGGAATTGCAACAGCACGGCGCCGTGCGGAGGGCGTGGGTGGGACTTGGAGTGAGCGGCTCTGAACACCTGCGGCGTTGGAAGGAACTGGGCGGCCTGCAGGTGACGAGCGTGGCGCCTTCGAGCCCCGCGGCCGACGCCGGACTCCGACAGGGCGACGTGTTGACGTCGGCATCCGGCAGGCCCATTCGCACATTCTTGGATTGGGAGGCGGTGAAGCTCGATGTCGGCCCGGGTGATTCGATTTCGGTGAGGTTCTTGCGCGACGGCGGGGCCCGGACCGCTCGCTTAGGGATAGCTGCCCTTCCCAGCGCCCAGGCCGAGCGCATTTCCGTGCTGGATATCGAGCTCATCACCGTGACGCCCTCTATTCAGCAGGAGCGGGGCCTCCAGCGCGAGGTGGGGGCTCTGATTTACTCGATTGGAGAACAAGCCCAACGTGTGACCGGTATGCGCTCGGGCGACGTCATCTTGCAGATCAACCGCCGGCTAATCACGGGCGCTGAAGATGTCCGCGACATCTTTGGGAGTGTGGGCAGCCGGATGGCGGTGCGCGCATATTTCGAGCGCGACGGCCGCGTCCGCATCAGCGATTTCTACGTGCAATGACGCATCCCGAGACCTACCAATCCCCGCTCGGAACGCGGTACGCATCCCCGGCGATGCAGCGGCTTTGGAATGCCCGGCATCGTGTCGGGGTATGGCGCCGCTTGTGGCTGACGCTCGCAGAAGAAGAAAAACGATTGGGCGTAGATATTCCTGACCAGGCCATCGAGGCCATCCGGTCGCAACTCGACACGGCGGACCTCGAGGCGGTCGAGGAATACGAACACCGGTTTCGCCACGACGTCATGGCACACATTCACCACCTCGGCGACCAGGCGCCGGCCGCACGGCCATACATCCATCTGGGGGCCACCAGTGCCTTCGTAACCGACAATGCAGATCTCCTGCTGATTCGCGAGGCATTGCAGCTCTTGCTTGGCCGCCTTCGCTCGGTGCTCGACGCATTGAGAGCCTTCGCCTTGGAGCACCGCGCGGTGCCGGCGGTGGCGTACACCCATTTCCAACCGGCCCAACTCACGACCGTGGGCAAACGCGCTACCCTGTGGCTCCAAGACCTGGCCATGGACGCCAAGGGCATCCGCGACACGCAAGCAACGCTGCCTTTTCGCGGCTGCAAGGGAACAACGGGAACCCAAGAGAGTTACTTGGAGCTGTTCGATGGCGACCACGACAAAGTGCGGGAACTCGACCGGAGGGTAGCGGCCGCGTTTGGTTTCGAATCCATACCCGTCACCGGGCAGACTTACACCCGGAAGATCGATAGCCGGGTACTCGACTTGCTCGCCCAGGTCGCGCAGTCCGCTTCCAAGATGGCGACGGACTTGAGACTTCTTCAGCACGAAGGCGAATTGCTCGAACCGGCTGAGAGCGAACAGATCGGCTCGAGCGCCATGGCGTACAAACGCAATCCGATGCGTGCGGAGCGTATTTGCGCCTTGGCCCGCTACACCATTGCATTGCGACAGAACGGCGCCTACACCACCGCGACTCAATGGCTCGAGCGGACATTGGACGACAGCGCCAACCGGCGGCTCGTGCTGCCCGATGCGTTCCTGGCCACAGATGCGCTGTTGATCCTGCTTCACAACGTCGCCCGAGGCTTGGAGGTCCGCGCCGCCACCACGCGTCGCAACGTCGAGCGGGTCATGCCGTTCATGGCGACCGAGCGGTGGTTGATGCTCGG
>JAPUKX010000048.1 GCA_027295435.1 Planctomycetota bacterium
TCCGTGACCAACGTCATCTCGCGCAAGGTTACCGCGGCCGACCTCAACGATGACGGGCGCGTTGATGTCTTCGTGATGAAGGAAGCCGGATCGAACAGTCGGCCGAGCATCCTTCGCAATACATCCGTCAGCGGCCAAATCTCGTTCGTCGATTGGACGCCCGCGCCCGCATTTCCCCAGGGCTCCATGCACCTGGGCTGGCATGCGGCGGTCTTCGACACCAATGGCGACGGCGACTTGGATATCTTCCTCGGCGGCTGGACCAACGATCACCTGTTCGAGAACGTCCCGGCCGTCGAGTTGCACGAGGACGATCTGCGTGACGGCCGACTGCCCGACCTGTTCGACCTCGATCCGGTCGCGGTCGTCGGCACTGCCTCGAAAGGTGATCCCGATGTGTACACGATTGGCGACATCGTTGCCGACGGGTTCATTGCCGTTGTCCTCAATGGCCCCGATGACTACCTGCTGGAGGTTCTCGACGGCGACGACAACCTCCTGGCCGATTCGGACCGTGGCGGGCCCGGCGTCGAAGAAGCGTTGCAGGTGCCCGTCGGCCCCGGCACGTACCGGGTTCGCGTAACGGTGCTTGATTGTGCCGCTTCGGTGTACGACCTCGATGGCAACTGCGGCGTGGGCGTGCTCGACCTGCTTGCACTACTGGCCGCGTGGGGCCCGAACCCGGATCATCCAGCTGATTTCAATGGCGACGGGGTGGTCAACATTCTGGATCTTCTCAGACTGCTTGTGAACTGGGGTCCGGTGGTCAACGAGTACCTCCTCGAGGCGCTGGCCCGCTGACGCTTGGCGACGCCATCGATCCAGCCCCGGCGTTGGACCGTTGGTCCAAAGGCGGATCCGAAGCGGTTCAGCGCCGGGGGCGAGGCCGGTGGGACTCCCCGGCACGCCTGCTGCTTGCCCTGGAATGGCCCAATTGCCCGAGGTACTCTCAATCGGCCAGAACAAAATGCTCCCGGCACTTGCCCTGCGACGGTTCATTGTCCACCATTAGAGACCCTGGACCTCTGGGAGGAACGTCAATGGCTGTCCGTATGGAGCTGTCAAGGATCTTCATCCGCGAGATGATGGACATGCAGATCATCGAGCTCAGCGAGGTCGATGGCGATCGGACGTTTCCGATCGTGATCGGGCTGCCTGAAGCGTTCGCCATCGAGCGCCGGCTCAAGGGCATCGAGATTCCCCGGCCACAGACCCATGATCTGCTGGCGTCGGTGATTGGCCACCTTGGCGGCCGGCTCAAGGAAATTGTCATCAGCGATCTGTTGGACGGGACGTTCTACGCGAAGCTCATCATCGAGCAGGACGGTCAGGAAATCGAAGTTGACTCGCGTCCATCCGACGCGATCGCGCTGGGCGTTGCGGAGGACGTGCCCATCTATGTTGCCGAGGATGTGTTGGCCCAGACCGAAGCCGACTCATCGTCGTCCTTCGATCCCGAGTCCGAGGACGAGCCCGACTTCGAGTAATCCGTCTCTTGCAGGAGAAAGATCTCGTGTCAGTGGAGATGATGCGGATCGTCAACCCGTTGCCTCAGCGGTACCTCACAGAGGAAGCGGGCATCGGCGGAGTGATCAAAGCCGCCCCCGAGGATTTCCTGGTCGAAGAGTTGCCTCGTTACGAGCCCTGCGGCCAGGGTGAGCATCTGTACCTGCGGATCGAAAAGTGCGGCGTTTCGCACGCCGAACTCCTCGGCTGCCTGCGGCGGCATTTCAACGTCCCGGAGAGAGCCATCGGCTTTGCGGGTATGAAGGACAAGATCGCCGTGACCCGTCAGACGGTCTCGATCCACCTGCCACAAGATCCTCGGGATGTCGATCTGGACCACGACCGGATTCAGGTGCTCTGGGCGAGCCGGCACCGCAACAAGATTCGCCGGGGGCATCTGGTTGGCAACCGCTTCTCGATCCGCATTCGAGAGGTGGATCCCACCAAGGTCACGGTGGTCAAGCGGCAGTTGGAGCGGCTTGAGCGCAGCGGCGTGCCCAACTACTTTGGCTTCCAGCGGTTCGGGTATCGTTGCAACAACCATTTGCTCGGGGCGGCCCTGCTCACCGACGACTGGCCGGGGATGTTGTCGGAGCTGCTTGGGACTGGCGGTTCGCCGTTCCCTGGGTATCAACGCTCCCGCCGTGAGCTGTTTGATCAGGGGCGTTTTAGCGATGCCGCGGTGCTATGGACGCCCGCGGATCGCAATGAGCTCGTTGCCGTCAAGGCGCTGCGCGACGGCAAGAGCGAGCGCAATGCCTGCCGCTCGGTTGGCAAGAACACCCTTGCGTTCTTTGTCAGTGCGTTGCAGTCTGCAGTATTCAACCGTGTGCTCGATCGCCGCATAGAAGACGGGACGCTGACGACGCTGGTCGAGGGGGACCTGGCATGGAAGCACGACAGCAGAAGCGTTTTCTCGGTGACCGCCGATGAGCTGGCCGGCGGCGAGCTTTCCGGCCGCGTCGAGTCGCTTGAGCTTTCTCCATCCGGGCCGCTATGGGGGCCGGGGATGACTCGGCCGGGCGCGGCGGTGGCCGAGGCTGAGCTCGAAGCGCTTGATGCGGCGGAAGTGCCCCTGGATGCTTTGGGCCGCGCTGATCTGGGACGGCGGCACGCCGCACGCCGGCCTTTGCGCGTGCCGCTGCCCAATCTCCAGACCGACGCCGGCGTTGACGAGCATGGCAGCTACATACGTGTCGCGTTCGATCTGTCGCGCGGCGCGTATGCCACCGTCGTGCTGCGCGAGCTCATGAAGACGCCGGCGGATCAGACGCACGCCTTCTCAGACGGCTGACCACCCGCCAACACCATGTGACCGAAGCACTGATATGATCTGCGCCGCGGTCGGGGCGGCGGGATCAATCAGCTGGGCGTTCCATCCCACTTGTTGGGCTGCGGCAACATTCTCTTGTGTGTCGTCAAGAAAGAGGATCTCCGCACCGGCGTATCCCAACTGCCGCTCGACGAGTCGGTAGATCGACGGGTCGGGCTTGTGCAGGCCGATGCGGTGCGAGGGCAGGTGATGACGGATTCGCATCACCGCTGGGAACTCGCCCATCCGAGCCCAATGCTCGTGATTGGTGTTGGAAAGGGTCGCGGTGTCCAGGCCCCCCTGGTGCAGGCGGTGAACCAGCTCGTTGATCCCGTCGTATTCGGTCAGCAACCATGCGCGGTGGATGCCGAGAATCTCCGCCGGGCTGTACAGCCCGCCGACCAGAGTGCTGGCCTGCTGAGCGAACGTTTGGCCGTCGATGCGGCCGGTTTGATATTGCACGATCAGAGCTGCCCGGGCGGGCTTGGTCTGTTGCCACCGCGACGGGTCGCGCACATCAAGCCCGGCTGCGGCGCAGCCTTCGGCCCATGTCCGACAAATGCGCAGCACCACCCCGCCCAGATCGAAACAGACCAGTCGAATCCGAGTCTCGTTCATCTGCGCTGAAATCGTAGTCCCGGTCCAGACGCTGATCGCGTGTCTTGGCACCGATCATCTTGTTTGGGAGCACGATATCCCGTATCCCCCGGATTTTCCGGGGGATCATGCGCCAGCATTGCGGGATTCAACCGTCCGGCGAAGCGCGGCCGTCTCGTTGTAAGGCCGCAACCGGTGGTCGCGGTCTTCTCTACCGCGATTGCTCCGAATTGGTCCGCATGGCTTTGCCACAACCGGCGTCAAGCGGTCCTGGATTTCTGCGACTGCTTGTTCTGGCGGCGGCGCTGCTGGAAGAACTCACGAAGCTGCTGCCGGCATCGATCGGCCAGCACGCCTTGGATGATCGTCACCCGGTGGTTGAGTCGCTCATCGGTGGGGATATGAAACAGCGTCTTGCACGCCCCAGCCTTGGGATCGTCGGTCCCGTAGATGAGCCGACCGAGCCGGGCGTTGACCATCGCCCCTGCACACATCGGACACGGCTCCAGGGTCACAGCCAGCGAGCAGTCGATCAGACGCCAATCGCCCAGCACTTTCCCGGCCGCGCTCATGGCTAGTAGTTCGGCATGTCCGACGGGATCACGGGTGGCCTCTCGGTTATTGGATGCTTCGGCGACGATTCGGTCACCTTTGTAGACGACGGCCCCGACGGGCACCTCGCCAATCGCCGCCGCTTTGGAGGCCAAGGCGATGGCGCGCTCCATCATGGCCAAGTCGGTCGCGGTGACGTTGGGGTCATTCTCTCTCGCTAATCGCAGCCCCGCCATGGATCGCCTCCTCCGTCTCCGACCCGATCTTCTCAGTCTTCTTAAGCTGGCGTGAGCCGGTTCGAGCCTCGCCTGTCGCACGCTGTGCCGGCTGGTCATTGACCGTCCCCCTCGTCATCGGTCGGCTGCGGCGACGACTGGTCGGCGGCGCGGGTTCTGCGGGCTATGCGTTTAGCCTGCGCGGATTTGTCCGGCTGGCTGGCGTGTGACGCCGCCTTATCAGACCGCTGTCGGTAGCGCCAGCCGGGCCGTCGAAAGACGGCGCCCTCGGCGACGGCCGAGGCAGGGGCGACAGCCAGCATCAGAATGCTCAGCTCGAAGAGAGCATATAAGGGAATCAGCATCATGATCATGGACACCGCGTCCTGGGGGGTGATCACCGCGGCAGTCACGCCACAGAAAAACAGCGCGTACTTCCGCTTGGCGCGAAGCGCGCTGGTGGTTACTAGACCAAGCCACCCCAGCAGCAGAATCACCAACGGCATTTGAAAGGCGATGACGATCCCGAGCATCAGCAGCAGCGTGAAGTTGACCACGAAACTGACGCGGAAAATCTGCTCAATCCCGCCGCTTTGCACGCGGGGCACGAACACCGGCCCAACGGCGCCGTTGGTATCTGCAACGGCGACATACAGGTGCATCTGCGGCACGAGCAGCCACACCTCGCCGCTTCGGGGCGATGGGGGCTGAATCGTGCGGATCGCCACGTGGTCGGCCGAGGCGAGAAACTGCTGCACCTGCTCATCGAGCGGCGGCCCGCCCGGATCGATCTCGATGTTCTTGGCGAACATGATCAGCACGTGGAGCATCAGCGGCAGCATCACGTAATACATCAGCCCAATGCCCGCGGCAGTCAGAATCGCGCTGCCGGGCACAAGGAAGTGCACAAACCGTCGTTCGTGGCGATACAGCCCCGGCCGGATGAATTCCCATGCCTGCCAGAGAATCCACGGGCCGGAGAGAATCAGCGCCGCGATCACGCTCAGCTTGAACTTGGTGACGAGGAACTCGGGGGGGCTAAGAACCTGAAGATCGCTTGGCAGGTTGTGCTGCCGAAGCACGGTAAAGACGGGCAACAGCAGCCACTCGATGAGCCAATCGCTCACAAAGAATGCGATGATGCACAGTGGAATCGGCACGGCAAGGGCGAGAATGACTCGCCGGCGCAGTTCATTCAGGTGGTCGCCGAAGGTCATCGTCTGTCGGTCTGGTGGATCGTCTGCTTGCATGGCGTACGTTTGACCTGGCTGGGGTCGCTGGGTCCGGGCCAACCGCCCTTGGCACAACGATTGGCTTATAGGATCAGTGTAGCCGCAGCTCAAAGAGCGGCGCGACGGTCGCTGTGCTCGGCCGCCGGATTGCGGGTGGTGCGCACCAGAGGCGTGCTATACTGCACCGTCCTCGACCGCTCGTGCAACGATGGCACAGACCAAGGACTACTATGAGTTGCTCGGCATCGATCGTAGCGCGACCGCTGAGCAGATTCGCAAGGCGTATCGCCGCCTTGCTCGCCAGCTCCATCCGGACGTCAATAAGTCGCCCCAAGCGGTGACGCGCTTCGCCGAGGTCCAGGAAGCGTACGAAGTGCTGTCCGATGCCAAGAAGCGCAAGGCCTACGACCGGTTCGGCCACGCGGGGGTGGGCGTGGGGCACCGCCCGGGCGGCTTCGGTGGCGGCGGTTGGAGCGCCACCGACTTTGGCCCCAACAGCCCCTTCGATGCGACACAGTTTGCCGATTTGTTTCAGGATATCTTCGGCCGTGGTGGCGGCTCCCCGTTCGAAGCCGGGGCCGCCCGCCACCGCGGGGCCCATCGGGCCGCGCCGCAGCGCGGGCAGGATCTGCACCACACGCTAACCGTCAGCTTTATGACCGCAGCCCTTGGCGGCCGCGAAGCGGTCCGTCTCGCACTCGGCCATGGCCCGCCGCAAACCATCACCGTAAAGATTCCGCCCGGCATCGACTCCGGCGCCAAGTTGAGGATCAAGGCAAAGGGCCGTCCCGGACGAGGCGGTGGGGCCGCGGGCGATCTTATCCTCACCGTCCAGGTCACCAAGCACCCGTACTTTCAGCGCGATCGCCTTGATCTGCTCATTGACGTGCCCATCACCATCGCCGAGGCGACGTTCGGGGCCAAAGTCACCCTGCCGCTGCTGAGCGGGTCTGTCGAGATCAAGGTCCCCCCGGGAGCCTCCAGCGGGCAGAAACACAGAGTCAAGGGCAAAGGACTGACCGACCCCAAGGGCCATCAAGGCGACTTCTATGCGGTGGTGCGGATCGTCGCCGACGAGTCCCTGTCCGAGCGAGGCCGCCAACTGATGAGGGAGCTGGCCGTGGAGTTGAAAAATCCCAGGAAATCGGCACCATGGGCCGATGACCTCGCCCCGCGGAACGACTAAGCTGGGCCACCCTCGCCTGCGGTGGGACCCCAGCTCTGCAAAACTCACGGATTCAATGGGTGGATTGACGTGCTGAGAAAGCAGCATCGATTCTTCCGCAGCGTGCTGATGGCCGCGGACTTGACGATCATCGTCTTCGCGGTGGTTGCGGCATACTTCCTACGGTTCAAGCTCCTTGCCGACCTCATTCCTTCCAAGGATGCAGTGGTCAGCTACCCCAATCTTGCAATCCCTCTGGAGGTTGCCGCGCCGCTGATGATGCTAGCGATGCTCTGGGCGGGACAGTACCGGCCGCGGCGGGATCAGCGATTTCACCTCGAAGCGGCGGCTATTCTCAAAGGAACGGCCGTTGGCCTGGGCGCGACCATCGTCTCCGTAGGTCTGCTACAAAACATCCTCTTCCAGGGGCAACACTTCAGCGGATGGCAGTTCGCCATCTACGGAGTGTGCACGGCCGTCGCGCTGTTGACCTGGCGGTTCGGCTTCCGCACCGCACTGCGAGCCATCCGCGCCCGCGGCTGGAACCTTCGGCATGTGGCGATCATCGGCACAGGCCGGTTGGGGCAGCTGGTCTACCACACGCTACGGCGCAACAGTTGGACCGGCATCAACCCGGTGTTCTTCATCAGCCATCGCGAGATGACGTCGCGCAAGACGTGCCAGGATCTTGCGGTGAAGGGAGGGCTGGCTAATCTCGAGGCCACCCTCGACGCCGCCGACATCACCGGAATATTCATCGCTGTGCCAGGTCGCCTGGCGGCCGCGTTGCCCGATCTGCTCATGCGCCTGGAGCGCTACCCGATCGACGTGCGCGTCGTGCCCGATATGAACCCCAAGTACATGCCGATCAACATGTCGGCCAACGAGCTGGACGGCATGCCGATCCTGTCCATCCGCGAATCGCCGCTGAACGGGTGGGGCCGGGTCGCCAAACGCACGCTCGATCTGGCCGGGGGATTGCTGTTACTGCTGCTCTTTGCCGTGCCCATGCTGGTGATCGCGGCGATGGTGCGCCTCTCCGGGCAGGGGCCCGTGATCTTTCGACAGCAGCGTATGAGCCTCAACGGTCAATGGTTCGAGATATTCAAGTTCCGGACGATGAAGCACATCGATGCTGAGCGCCAGGCCCTGGGCAGCCTGAGCCGGGGCACCGACGCCTGGACCCGCCGGGATGACGAACGAATCACTCGTATGGGCAAGTTCCTGCGCCGCACCAGCCTGGATGAGCTTCCGCAACTGTTCAACGTTCTGCTGGGCGAGATGTCACTCGTCGGCCCCAGACCGGAGCGGCCGGAGCTTATCGCGCAGTTTCGTGAAAACTGGCGCGGCTACATGCTCCGCCAGAACGTCAAAGCCGGGATGACCGGCTGGGCTCAGGTCAACGGCCTGCGCGGCGACACCAGCCTCCGCAAACGCCTCCAGTACGACCTGTTCTATATCCGCAACTGGTCGATCATGTTTGACCTGCGCATCCTGGGGTTGACGCTGTTCAAGGGATTCGCCCACCCCAACGCCCATTGATTCGATAGCACCGGGCTTGCCCGGGCCTGTGCACGGTTTGCGTGATCTGTTCCATGCCGACCATCAGCCCCCGGCAAGCCGGGGGCTATATTGTGGCGCGATATGTCGTCCCATGTACCCAAAGCCGTTGTGTTGCTCTCCGGCGGGGTGGATTCATCTACGACACTCGCCATTGCACGGCACGACGGCTTCCAGTGCCATGCCCTGAGCTTCAACTACGGCCAGCGCCATCGTTGCGAGCTGGAGGCCGCTTGCGGCATCGCAAAGTCAATGAACGTCGCCGACCATCGCATCGTCAAGATCGATCTGGGCGCCTTCGGCGGCTCGGCCTTGACCGCCGATCTCGATGTGCCCAAGGATCGGGGCGCCGAAGCGATGTCGCAAGGCATCCCCATCACCTACGTTCCCGCCCGCAACACAATCTTCCTGAGCTTCGCCCTGGCTTACGCCGAGGTGCTTGGCTCGACCGACATCTTCATCGGCGTCAACGCGATTGATTACTCCGGCTATCCCGATTGCCGGCCGCAATACATCCAAGCGTTCGAGGCCATGGCCAACCTTGCCACGAAGATGGGCGTTGAGGGGCAGCGCATCCGCATCCACGCCCCGCTGATCGACCTTCGCAAAGCACAAATCATCAAGCGCGGGATCGAACTCGGCGTGGACTATTCGCTTACGTTCAGTTGTTACGATCCTGATGCCCAAGGCCGGCCGTGCGGGCATTGTGACTCCTGCCTGCTGCGGGCCGACGGCTTCCGCGCCGCCGGCATCGTGGACCCGGCCGATAGCCT
>JAPUKX010000049.1 GCA_027295435.1 Planctomycetota bacterium
ACCTTTGGCTGGCTCTGGCCCGCCGCGGTCTGAACGCCGAACCGAGGGCGCTGCATCTGACGGGTGGACCCCACGTCTTGTCGTAACGTTGGCTGCTTCTCTGCCGCAGCCTGTTCCGCGCAGCCTTCTGGCCCTCGGCGATCCACATCTTGATCAACTCGCGATCGAGCGTCTGACGGGTTGGCTCGCTTACGCACACGGCCCCCAGTTGGCCAAGAGGGTGAGCAGGTCGAGGATGCCGACGGTGCCGTCGCCGTCGAAGTCGGCCGGGTCCCCGGGGTTGGGTCCCCAAGCTGCCAGCAGCGCCAGTAGGTCGAGGATTCCGACGTCGCCTGAGCCGTTGAGATCCCAAGGGCAGGGGTCACCCGCACCGCCCACCGTGGCGCTGATCACCTGGATAAGATGGGCATCGGGAAACCCGAGAGACGCCAGATCCCCCCAGCCAGTGAGGTCGCAATCTCCATCCGGTGTCCGAATGTAGCTCGGGCCGCACTGTCCGTTGGGATTGCTCATCGCGCGGAACTGAAACTCCGGCGGAACCGTCCCGTCATCCACCGATACAATCTCGACGATGAGGTCGCTGCCAGCCGCAACCACCGGACCTGCCGGGAACTCGACCGTGATCATGGAGCCCTCGTCGGCCATATTCACCACGAGCGACTGGCTCGCTAACACCTCGGCGTCGAGACCGGGTTCATCCGGCGGGCAGCCGTCGCTGTCCACGTACAAAACGACGTCGATATTGATTCCGTCGGTCGTTGCCTGTTGAACGCCGAAGGTGACGCTGTTGATGGTCAAGTTCTGGCCCACGGGCACGCCTTCGTTGACCAGGTTGTAGCAGCGGGCCCAACCGTTCGCAGTCGTGCCCACGCCTGCAATACCACAGGCGACCTGGTTGTCCCCGTTGGTCGCCGTGTCCAAGCTCTGGGTCAGCATGCAGTCGCCGAGATCGCAACCGCCAGCGGGGCATCCTGCGATGCCACCACCGCTGCCATCTGCAGCTGCAACCGCTACTCGTGATGCAGGCGTCCCCGCCGCCACCCAGTCCGGCGGCATATTCGGCTTGGACGCCTCCCTATTGGCATACGCACTGAGTACCGCCGCAAAGATGATTCCCAGCGAGACAAGCGCGGCCCAGCTGGCACCGCCGTTGGCGCAGACATATCGTTGCTTCATTTTTGAACTTTCCTTTCCACTCCACGCCCCCATTGCGTGAGGTCTCAGCGATGGCGGCCGGAGGACACGAGGTGCGGGTGCGCCGCCCTGCTAGAACCCGCCGTGGCTTATGATACATCAACTCTGCTGGATTCCAAGGGGATACCGCAGGATTTCGCGCCCCCCCGGGAAACCCGAGTTCGAGTCGCTTGCTTCTGACCGGAATCGACGGTGACAGGCCGAGTCCTGCCGCGTCGGACCGCTTGGGCAGGAGTGGGGACAGATTGACGTCGCAGACCACTCGTCGCTTGTTGAGTTGGTGAGCGGTTCGCACCTGTCATAGCGGCGCTGCCCTCGGCGACAGCGCCGCGAACCGTCGTATCCGCTCAAGGATTGCCCGGTACAGTCGGCGCGGCGTCGCGAGCGCGCTCCGCGGCTATTCGATGGCCGCTACGCCTGTGGATGAAAAGCGCTCTAACCGGCCATCTTGGCGATGCGGTTCGCCTCTCGCACGCCGCTCAGGAATGCCCCGTGCACCGTGGCCATGTGCACGCGGTCAGTGGCCTCTCCGGCAAAGAACAGGCGGTCGCCGACCGGCTCGGCGAGCCGGTCGTAGTCGTCATACGAGGAGCCAAGAGGCAGGTTGGAGTAGGCTCCGCGCGAAAAAGGGTCCGAGCCCCAGCGGGTCACCAGCGTCCCCACCGGATCGCCCGCGGCCGCCCCGAAGATGGTTCGGACCACGCCCATCGCCTGCTTGACGACGATCTCGGCCGGCCGTTTCTCGAGGGTGCGGGCGAAGTCACCCTGGCTCCAGAGGGACAGGATCGGTTTGCCGGTATAGGGGTACATGTTCACCCATTCGACGAACTGTCCCCGGTTGCCGGAGGCATAGCCGAAGTATTCGACGTCCTGGGGCCAGAAGACTTCAGCGAATCGCAGTACGACCTTGTGGGCGACACCCATGCCGAGCCTGCCAATGGCCTGACGTTTCTGTTCGGGCAAGGGCGGAACGAACTTCACCGTCGCCGCCTTGAGCACGCCCAACGGAAGGGTCACGACCGCCCGATCGACTCTGAACACGCCCTGGTTCGTGGTGACGATCACCTCGGCGCGGTTGTGCTCGATCACCTGAACCGTGTGCTCGAGCTTAATGTCGAGGCCCTTGGCCAAGCCGTCGGTGATCTGCCCGTAGCCCCCGGGAAAGAGCCGGGGGCCCCCGCCAAATGAATCGCCTTCGGTCTCCCCCCAGTAGTGGCGGAGTGACAGTCGCCGGGCGTCCTCCGCTTCCGTGGCCTCGAGCCACCAGCTCACCGCCCAGTCGACGATTCGTTGCTCCTGCTCCGTCAGCCCTTCGCCCGGCCCCGCCTTGCGCAGGGCGTCGGCCATGGAGATGTCGGGCTGATCGGTTTGCACGAGCTGCCGGTTCAGCTTGCGGGTCTCGGCCAGCCGCCGCCGGGCCTCACCGGAGAGACGCCGGCGCGTCCTGTCGTCGACCCGTTGGCCGGCGTCGTCGTAGACGGCGGAGTTCTTGTAGCGCGTCTGAGCCAGCTCGATCTCGAAGTCCGCGCACAGCCCGGTGATGGGGTTGTCCTTGACACCTTCGAGCCACTGGGCGCCGAGATCCACGGGCTGATCGCCAAGCTTCGTGGTCCAGACCCGCCCCCCGATCCGATTGCGGGCTTCCAGGATGATCACCCGGTATCCGCGCGACTTGAGATCCCGAGCCGCGGCGAGGCCCGCCACCCCGGCTCCGATCACCACGACCGACTCCTCCGGCTCCGTGCTCATCGAACAGCCCGCGGCCTCCCGTCGGTTCCAGATGAGCGAGTACACAGAGGTCAAGGCGGCGGCATGGAGCCCTGTGTTCAAAAAGTCACGCCGCCTCATGGTGTTCCTCCGCCGCGTTGTCACCCGCACTCGGGACACCCGAGCCCTTTGCGGCCGCGAAGGTCGTACGCACATTCCGGGGGTATCTCTACCACTCATTCGCCATTACTGATCCTTTGATCGTTTCTTCTGGGCGGACAGACCGGCGCCGATGGCCAATCCCACCGCCACGCCCATCGACACGCCAATCGCGATCCAGGTGCCCATCTCTCCCGTTGCTGCCCCGATTGCAACGCCGATGGCGGCGCCGAACCCAGAACCCAATGCCATGCCGATTCCGACGAGTTTAGCGTCGTGCCTCTCCCGCATGTTGTCCTCGATTCGTCTTCAGGTGCCCGGGACCAATACCCGACATTTCCCATTTGACCTTCGCCCGGCCCCACCGCGGAGCACCGTGGCCGGCCTACGCCTCGACATTCAACAATCGGCACGCGTCTTCGTAGCCGGCCGCACGATACCCCTTGTTGTCATCGCGGTCGTAACTGTAGGCACTGGCGGTGACTCGCGCCAGCGCAACCAGCTGACGCCACCGGAATGCCGGTCGCGTCGTGGCGAATTCTTCTACCACGGTTCGGTAGTACTTCTCAGCGTGAAGGCGACCGTCCTCGCTTACGGCATATCGGCGCATCAAGTCAAACACCGGTCGCTCGGAGTATCCCTGATCGCCGTAAACGTGAATCGCCGCGGCGGCCGTCGCTTGATCGTTGGCTCGCACACTCTCTTCAGCAAGAC
>JAPUKX010000005.1 GCA_027295435.1 Planctomycetota bacterium
GTCGCGCGTGGGCTGATCTACTTGAAAGCGCACCAGAACGGCGACGGATCGTTCGGGCGCGGGCGCTATGGCCGGCATGTCGGTATCACCGCGTTGTGCGCGCTGGCGTTCATGTCCGACGGCCACCTGCCCGGGCGCGGCGAGTACGGTGATCAAGTCGCCAAGGCCCTGCAGTTCGTGCTCGATCACTCCGGCGAGACCGGGTTGCTCGCCGCCGACACCTCACATGGTCCGATGTACGGCCATGGGTTCGCGGCCTTGTTCCTTGGCGAAGTCTACGGCATGAACCCCGACGACAAGCGCGTGCGCGACGCCCTGGTGAAGGCGGTTGATCTGATCATCGGCACGCAGAACGACGAAGGAGGATGGCGCTACAACCCTGTCCCCTACGATGCGGATATCTCCGTCACGATCTGTCAGATCATGGCCCTACGATCGGCGCGGAACGCGGGCATCAAAGTGCCCAAGCAAACCATCGACAAGGCCGTGGACTATGTGCGCCGCTGCCAGAATCCCGACGGCGGGTTCAAGTACATGCTCCAGGCGGGTGGTTCGGCCTGGCCTCGAACTGCCGCCGGTGTGGCCAGTCTCTTCTACGCCGGGATTTATGAAGACGACTCGATCGAGCGCGGCTTGCAGTACTTGAGGCGAACCGCGATGCCCGGCGGGCGGTCGGCCGGTCAGGCCCACTATTTCTACGGACACTATTACGCCGTGCAAGCCATGTACCTCGCCGGGGCGGACCACTGGAGCATGTGGTGGCCGGCCATTCGCGACGAACTCCTTGCCAAGCAAGCCAGCAACGGCGGTTGGTTGGATCATCATGCCGGCGGCGCCTACGCCTCGGCCATGAGCCTCATTATCCTTCAGATGCCCAAACGCTATCTGCCGATCTTCCAACGGTGAGCGGTGTCCGGGCAGCCATCCTGACGGGTCTGACGGCGGTTATGCTGCCGGGGATCTGCTTCGGCGAGGACGACGAGTTCCTGCTCGTTCGCCGAGGTCACCCGGTCCAATCCATCCGTGTGGTGGAGATCAACGAACAGGCCCTGGTTCACGGTGATCCGGCCGGCGGTTGGCAAGCCATCGCGCTTGATGACTGTGTGGCGCTGTTGAACCCACAGGCCGCACCGCGGCTGCCCGGGAGCGGTGGGCTGCTCATGCTTGCCGACGGCCAGCGAATTCCCGGCAAAGCGCTGTCCGGCGCGCCCAAGACGGACGGCCTCTTCGTCTGGAACCACAGCCGGTTCGGCCGAATGGAAATCCCGCTGGCGTGGGTTCGCATTGTGCTACTGGCCGAGGACGCGGCACCGGCGCCGCCCCACGACGGCGATGTGCTGATGCTGCGCAACGGCGATGTGGTCGAAGGATTGATCACCGCCCTGGGTGACCCGGTCACCATCGAGTTGATGAGCGATGACGAGCCGGAGAGTATCGAACTTCCGCTGGACGGTATCACTTTAGTAAGCATGGTCACGCCGACACTGACTCCCCGAGGGCAACGCATCTGGCTACGCGACGGGTCGGTCATTGACGTGGCGCATGTGCTGCTGGGTGATGATGGGATCGTTCGGCTGATTGATCCGAGGGTCATCCCGGGCGAACATCGGCTTCCCCTGTCGGCGATTACGGCGGTCAGGTTTGATCCTGCTGCGATGACGCCGTTTGCTGACCTGTCTCCGATTCGGGTCGAGGGTCCGGCGACGCGGTACGAGGTGCCGCCGCCCATTGCGCTGGACAAAGCCCCGCCACTTGGCTTGGCCCGGGTCGAGCTTCGAGGCCCGTTGACCGCGCGATACGCGCTGTTCGCCGCGGCCGGTGAACTGCGCTTCATTGCCGAGGCGAAGCGCCCGGTAACGGCCAGCGCGTGGTCGGACTTCGAGCTGGTGTTGAGCGACGACCAAGGCGAAGTGTTCCGCACTCGCCTCAACGACGCCCATCCCACGGCCTCGATCGACGTGAGGCTGCGCGGCCCCGTGCTCACGATCCAGATCACCGAAGGCGACTACGGCCCGATCCAGAATCACGTCATCCTGCACCGCGCGATGCTGCTGCGCCCATAGGGTGGATCATCGCTTGGGGCGGTGCGACGCGATTACTCACTCGACAGTTCGACGAGCTTTCGCAGTGTGTTTGCCGCCTGGCCGGAGTCGATCGCTTCGGCGGCGAGTTGCAGACCTTGTTCGAGCGACGGCGCTTTGTCGGCCACGAGGAGGGTGGCGGCGGCGTTGAGCAGCGTCATATCGCGGGCCGGACCGCGGTCAGCCCCTTCGATTACCTCCCGTACGATGCGCGCGGCGTGGTCCAGGTCACGCGCGACCACTGATGCGCGCGGCGCCACGGATAAACCGAGCGCTTGGGGATCAACGGACTCTTCGATGATTTGACCGTTTTGAACGTGAACGATCCGCGTTGGTGCGGAGATCGACAATTCATCGAGTCCGTCGTCGCTGTGAACGACTATCGCCCGGATCGCGCCTAGCGCCGCCAACGCACCGGCGATCGGGTGCAGAAAGCGCGGCTCGTAAACGCCCATGAGCTGCCGGAGGGCCCCGGCCGGGTTGGTGAGCGGTCCCAGCAGGTTGAAGATCGTTGGAAACCCTAGCGCCATGCGCACGGCCATGGCGTGCTTGGCCGCGGGATGATGGTGAATCGCGAAGCAGAAGCAGATGCCCGCTTCTTCGAGACACTTGGCTTGCGTGGCTCGGTCGGCGTCTACATTTACGCAGAGGTGTCGCAAGACATCA
>JAPUKX010000050.1 GCA_027295435.1 Planctomycetota bacterium
TGCGGCGACCATCGCGTGGATACTTTGGCGTCCTCCGCGGGCGGTGCGATACGCTCGACTGCGAAGGCCAATGACGCCTAGTACGCCGTGCAGGCCGAGCAACCCCACGATCGCTGCCGCGGCCATGGCCAGCCGCAGCGCATCAGCCACCCAGCGTTGGCCGGCGGAGCGCTCCCAGGCGACCGCGCCGATCACCAAGATCGCCCAGCTCGCCAAACCACAACCCAGCAGCATGACATCTCGCCCTGGTGCGCCGCTGCGGACCCGTCCCTTCGGTGGCGCCATCTGCCGTACTGACCACAGCCCGCCCAAGGCGGCAAGCCCCGCGACGAAACCCAGCTCCACCGGCGTCCAGGTGGAAAGATTCCGGAGACCACTTTGGTCTAACTCGTCGATCCACCGCGCTACCGGCCGGGCCGCCAAGACCAACGCCCCAATCACAAGACAGATCATCAACCACACCAGCGCGTTGCCGACCGCAACCGCGTTATGGAGCTTGGGCAGCCGGCTGGCGGCCGGATCGACCGTATGGAGGATCGCTTCCCAGATCGCCTGTCCACATTCAGGGCACAACCCATCGGCGCGAAGTCCGTAGAGGTTGTAGCCGCACCGGCGACAGTGCACCGGCGAGACCACGACGGCGTTGGAAAGGCTGTCCGGCGCCGGGAAGTCGTTCATCGCTGGAAACTCTACACCAGTCGCCTCAATCGGGCCGTCCAGCGTCGCGCCGAGCGCCGTACCGCACTGGTATACTCCCCCGCGCCTCTGCACGACCAATGGAGTTGCCCGTCATGGCAAGTGAGCCCATTGAACGCCTCCGCCGCAACATCACATCGGTCTATATGGGCAATACCGCGGCCGTTGATCGGGTCATTCTTTGCCTGCTCGCGCGGGGACACATCCTCATCGAGGACGTCCCCGGGGTCGGCAAGACGGTGCTGGCCAATGCCCTGGCCAGATCGGTCCGCTGTTCATTCACCCGCATCCAGTGTACGCCGGACCTGTTGCCTTCTGACATCATCGGCGTCAGCGTATACGACCGTGAGCAAGGCGTCTTCGAGTTCAAGCGCGGGCCCATCTTTCACAGCATCATCCTTGCCGACGAGATCAACCGCACCACGCCGCGCACGCAATCGGCGCTGCTGGAGGCGATGAACGAGGCCACGGTTTCGGTGGAAAGCCAGGTGTTTCGGCTGCCCCAGCCGTTCATGGTGGTGGCCACCCAGAATCCGTATGAGTTCGAGGGAACCTATTTCCTGCCGGAGAACCAGCTCGATCGATTCCTGATGCGGATCAACCTGGGGTACCCCGCCCCGGACGACGAATCGCGGATCATCGAGAAGCAGCCGGCCCGAACCACGCTGGCCACGCTTGAGCCGGTCATGTCGAGTGAAGAAGTGCTTCGGCTCCAAGAGCAAGTGGACGAAGTATCCATTGACCAGACGCTGGTGGACTATGTCATTGCCCTCGCTGCAGCGACGCGAGAGAACGATGACTTGCAGATCGGGATCAGCCCCCGCGGATCGCTGGCGCTCGCCCAGGCTGCCCGGGCATGCGCCATGATGCATGGCCGCGACTATTGCGTGCCCGAGGATATCGTCTCCAACGTCTTGGCGGTCTGCGCCCACCGGGTGATCAGCAAGACGTACATGCACGCCGGAGATACCGCCACCACCAAGCGCATTATCCAGCAGGTACTGGAAACGGTGCCCAGCCCGGCGTAGAACAGCCGGCAGCGATCACCGATTCCATCGAGGCCAACGACCGGCCGTTATCACATCCAGCACCGCCTGAGGTCGGCCGATACCTGATAGCGGAGACCTCCCGGCAAGGTTCTTGCGGTTATGAGCCCGATCGTCCGACCAACACCCAGACCCGGTACGCCAAGGACCCCAGTGATGCTCAGGCGGCACGCCACCGGCGCGATCAAGTCGCTGCGCAGCACGGACGAGCCGATGGGCACGCCGATTCGGCTGGCGATCGGGGTGATTGTGGCGGTCGGCGTCGTGGCGGTGGTGTGGCTGACGGGCGTTGTGGGATTCCGGCTGGGGTTCGCCCCGCTGATTCGCGTGTCTGGACTTCTCAGTGAGCCCGGGGGAGGCCTGGTCACGGGAACCATCATGATCATCTCGATTCCGCGGGTGATTCTCCTGGCCGGCGGGGCCCAGCCAACCTGGCTGATGCTGGGGTTTGCGGCGATCGCGATCCCTGCCGCAGGTCTCGGTGCGGTGAGGCATCGCCCAGGCGGCATTCCACGGCCATCATTGGCGGCGGTGGTGTTCACGCTCGCCGGCGCGATCTGCGCCGCCCTGAACGCCTTGGCCGTGATCTGGTGGACCGCTTGCAACGCGCGCAATGCCAGGTTCGCCGACCTGCCAGATGATCCCGCCGGCACAGACATTTGGCTGGAAAACCTGCAAACCGTAGCTGGTCTCGATGTGCTCGCGGTTATCGCCGCCACGGTGTGGGTCGTCCTAGTGATGCGACTTTCGATTCCATTGTGGTTGCGAGCGCTGGCCGCCTCGGCCAGCTACGTTGCACTGGTGGTGGCGATCGTGGCCATGTCAATGAGCATCGCAGCATTCGCTCAGATTCAAGTCGCTCGGTCCGTGGTACACCTTGACGACGGCTCCATCGATGCCCGGCTGGTGCTCGGGTTCACCCCCGGGCACGTCGCGACGCTCCGGATCGAGAACGAGATGGCAATCGTGGAACTTCGCGACCGCTCGGACACGATGACCGTCGTGGGACGTCAATCAATCGTCGGCATGCTCCAGGAGGCGGCCCAGCGCAGCCGGGGGAACACCGAACGCTGACATCAATCGCAGTCGAACGCTGCCCCGCCTATGAATGCGGGGCTACAACTCAAGATGTCCGTGGGCAGTATGCATTGGAGCCGCGGGCGGATATCCGCGGGAAACCAGTCCAGCTCATGGGCGGCCGTAGCGCTGGATTGCCTCCACGACCGCGCGGCTAACCGCAAACGGCTGGCGAATCATCACCCAGAATGCTTCGAACACGTCGCTTCCCGCGGTGGCAAAACCGATGCTGCCCAATCCAAACAGGCGCTCCCGCAGGCGAAGAAACACGCTCGTGTGCTGGATGTTCTTCAACTGCGTTTCGAACACGTTGACTCGGAGCACGCCCATCCGCCGAATGACCCGCCGATCGGTCAGCACATACACCCGGCACCACCACTCCAAACTTTGCCAGAGCAATCGCGCGGCTGCGGCGGCAACACCCAGGCTGTACGCCTGAGCCTCCGACCACGGGATCCAGCCGACGCGAATCGACACGATCGCCAGAGCCAGCGTGAGGATCGCAATGAACATCAGGCTGCCTAGCGAGGCCAGGGGAATAAACAACAGGCTCGGGCGCAGCAGCAGGATCACGATCTCATCATCGTGGATCAGTCCCTCCGGCAACAACGCCTCCACCTGATCCACCGTCAGCGACGTGGCTTCCGCGGCACTGAGCATTCCGTGGGCGCACCCGGTGGCTGGTCTTGCGGCCTCGACACGGCGGAGTCTCACAACGCTTCCTTCCGGAGCGTGCCGATATCCGGCAGATTGCGGTAGTAGTTGTTGTAGTCCAGCCCGTAGCCCACGACAAACACATCGGGGATGTCAAAACCCACATACTCACATGGCGTATCCAGCGCGGACCGACGCTGCTTGCGCAGCAGCACGCATGCTCGAAGCGACTTCGGCTGACGGCTGGCCAACTCCTCTCGTATGAGCCGCAGCGTGCTGCCGGAATCCAGGATGTCATCCACGATCAGCACATGCTTGCCTTTCAAGTCGTCCGGCAGGGCGCCGATGATCTGAGGGCCCTGGCTCGTCATCGATTTGCCCGGATAGCCGGCGACGGTCACCACCTCGATTCGGATCTTCTGCGGCAGTTGCCGAATCAGGTCGGCCAAGAAGATGATGCTGCCGGTGAGGATCGGCACCAATACGATCTCGCCTTCGTCCGGCAGATCGTCCAGATCGCGGGCGATCTGTGCAGAGAGCTCCTTGAGGCGAAGGGCAATGCGCTGGCGCGAAATCAGCACCTTTTCGATATCCGAGAGCACGATGCGCAGTGTATAGCCGGCCGGGGCCCCATGTCATCATTCGCCGGCGCTCGAATTCTCAGCCCACCGCGTTGGGTCATCCGGCCGCGCAGGGCTCGATCAGCCAGCCCGACAGCAGTTGGGCACATCCGAGGAAGGTGGCGAACGCGACCGCGTCGGTGATCATGATGAGGAAGATGGCCGAGGCGGTTGCCGGGTCCGCGCCCAGGCGGCGCATCAGAAGCGGCACGGATGAGCCGGCCAGCGTGCCAATCCCGGTTGACAGAGCCATCGATACCGCGGCCACCACCCCCAGCCGCCAACTGACGCTGTCCATGACCGTTGACAGAAGCATCAGGGCGATCCCCACCACAACACCCAGGAGCACGCCGGTCAACAATCCCACCGCCCCTTCGCGTAACACCAGCGGAACCACCCGGCCGGGCCGGACCTCCTCCAACACGATGCCCCGCAGAGTGACCGCCAAGGCCTGATGACCGGCGTTGCCCGCCTGGGCCGCGATCATCGGCATCAACACCGCGAGGATGGCTAACTCCCGAATCAGATTCTCAAACTGCAAGACCACAATCACGGCCACGCAGGTTGTGAACAGGCTGACCACCAACCACGGGAATCGCCCGCGAAACTTCTCGCCCAGCCCCGAGTACACCGCTTCGACCGCCCCCGCCCCCACGCTCTTCTGAACGTCCTCGGTGTCCTCGGCCCGAATGATGTCGATCACGTCGTCCACAGTGACGACGCCGATCAGCCGATCGTCGAGATCAACGACGGGAAGCATGGAGAAGTCATAGCGGTCGAACTCCCTTGCCACCTGCTCACGATCGAGGTCGGTACGGACCGCCTTGACGGTCTGATTCATCAGCTCGGCGATGGGATGATCGGGGCCAGCCAACAGCAGGTCGCGCAGCCCGATGATGCCGACGAGCCGTCCGTCGTCGCGGACGACCAGGAGATGCTGTACGCTCGGCCCAATGGTTGAAGCACGGATGACATCGGTGGCTTGGGCAACGGTCATCCGCTCCTTCAGGGCAAGGAAGTCGGTGGTCATCAGACCCCCAGCCGATTCGCGGTCATAGTCAATGAGGTCTCGAAGCTGAGCCGCCGTGGCCAGGGTCAGGGCGGCGAGGGCTTCCTGGCGGTAGGACTCGCCCATCGCCTGCAGGAGATCCGCGGCGTCGTCCGGAGCCATCAGTTCCAGGAGCCGGGTGGCATAGGCCAGGTCATCCTCGACCAGATCCTCCATCACGCCAACCGCCAGCGGCATCTGCATTTCGGCCAGAGCGTCCGCCGCGGACTGATCGTCCATCTGCTCCAGGACTTCGGCCGCTTCCTCCTGCTGAAGTGTCTCCAGGGTGTCCGCTGCGTCCGCCGCTTCTTGTTGCTGCACCGCGTCGGCCAGCACCGACACATCAATGGAGTGCTCGAGCAGCTCGGCCACCCGCTCGTCCTGCGGCGAGGTCTCGGCCACATCTTCGATGTGGGACGCCGCCTCGGCCTCGACCGGCCGGTGTCTGGAAGGTGAGTTCAGGTCCGATTTGTCCGGCGGCTGCGGCATCACCGCGAGTGTAGCGAAGAGGCCCATCCCCGTTTGACCGCTCACTCGAAGAACCGCGCGCCGCCTCCTACACGGCCAGAGACCGGCATCGCCACCTACGGCCGAAAGTCCAGTTGTTCAACTTTCCCCAGGACCGCGGTGGAGATGTTGGCCAGGTGCGAGGAGACGCGCTTGTAGTGCCTCGCCAGCAGAGAATAGGCCACCGCTTCATGCGTCTGGATGCTCGTCTGGTCAACAAGCAACTGCTCGATGACCTGGTCGCAATCATCCCCGATGGCATCGGCTTTCGCGATCGCCTCCTTGGCCGCTTGCGGGTCGGAATCCCGGAAGGCCTTGCTCACCATCGTGA
>JAPUKX010000051.1 GCA_027295435.1 Planctomycetota bacterium
CGTGGTCGCCCCGCACGTGCAGGACTACGTGATTCGCCTGGTGCTGGCCACGCACCCCGGCGGACCAAGCAGCGGAGACGATTCGTTTCTTGATCGCTACGTTCGAGTCGGTGTAAGCCCGCGCGGGGCGCAGGCGCTAACGAGCGCTGCGAAGGTTCGAGCACTGCTGGGGGGGCGATACGCCGCTGCATTCAAGGATGTCGAGTCCGTGGCTCACCCTGCGCTGCGTCACCGGCTGATCCGAACCTTCGAGGCCCAAGCCGACGGTGTAAGCAACGATGATATCATCGACGAGCTACTCGTGAGGATCCCAAGAGACTTCCAATGAGCAAACGCATCGTGGCATCGGGAAAATCACCGGGAGCTCTGGGCGAGCCAGCCCGTCCCCGGGCCCGGTTTGCGATCAACAGGGAACGGGCGCAGTTTGCGCAACATACGAGACCGCGGGCGAGGACGCCGCGGCTCGCTACGAAGCCTCCAAGCCTCCAAGCCTCCACCCATGCCTGAATTCGGCGTCTCAACCGAGCCTCGACCGAAGCGCGTCGATGAGCTGATCGACAGCGAGCTGATGGCCAAGCTCGATCAGGTTGACGTGATGTCGCGCAAGATATTTGCGGGCAAACTTCAGGGCGAGCGGCGGTCCAAGAGGCGCGGCGTGAGCGTGGAGTTCGCCGACTACCGCCACTACGTCCACGGCGACGACCTGCGGTTCGTTGATTGGAACGTCTACGCTCGGCTCGACCGGCTCTTCCTCAAGATGTTCCTCGAAGAGGAGGACCTGTCGCTGTTGATCGCCATCGACGCCAGCGCATCAATGGATTGGGGCAACCCCAACAAGTTCGTCTTTGCCCGACGACTCGCCATGGCTCTGGGCTACATTGGGCTGGTCAACCACAATCGTGTCACGCTCTACGCGTTTAGCCGCGAGGGTGTGCAGCCGCTACCGAACCTCAGGGGCCGGCGGCGCACGCGGGAGATGGGCACCTGGCTACTGGACCTGGAGCCCGGCGATGAGAGCGCCTTCAACGACGCGATGCGCCACATTGCCCTTTCCCGCCAGGGCAAAGGGGTAATGATCATCCTCTCCGATTTCATGTTCAAGGAGAGCTATGAGAAGGGCCTTCGGTATCTGGCCGGCGGAGGCTACGACACCTTCTGCTTACAGATCCTCAGCCCCGAAGAAATCGATCCCGGCAAGCACGGCCTGGCGGGTGATCTTCGCCTGACTGACATCGAGGACGAAGACACGGCGGAAGTCACCATCAGCGCCGCCCTGCTGAAGCGATACAAGGAGAATCTGGACGCCTATTGCGGGCGCTTGCGCGATTTTTGCGTGCGGCGGGCGATCTCGCACCTGACGATCGACACCGCCACCGACCTCACCACGCTGCTGCTTGACTACCTGCGAAAGCGGGGGCTGTTGAAGTGAGTTGGCTGTCGGTCCCAGCCGGCCTGATCCTCGCGGCGGTCGTGATCCCGCCCCTGATCTTGTTGTACTTCCTCAAGCTGCGGCGGCGCACCCAACCGATCGCGTGCACCATGTTGTGGAAGCGCTCGGTCGAGGACCTGCGGGCCAACGCCCCGTTTCAGCGGCTTCGGCGCAGCATCCTGCTGTTGTTGCAACTGCTGGCGCTCATACTGCTGGCGCTGGCCATCATGCAGCCGCAGGTGCAAGCCGGCCAACGAACCACCGGCAAGACGGTCATCCTGATCGACAATTCCGCCTCGATGACCGCGACTGATGTTGAAGGCGAAGGCACCCGCCTCGATGAAGCGAAACGGCGGGCCCGAGACCGTATCGAAACGCTCTACGACCGAGGCCTGTTCAGCTCGTCGGCCGGTCAGACGATGGTGATCGCCTTCTCCGATCGGGCCGAGGTCTATTGCCGGTTCACCGACTCCAAGGCGCAGTTGCTTGGGGCCATCGACCGCATCCAACCCACGCACGGCGAGAGCCGCATCACCGAAGCGTTGACTTTGGCGCGGGCCTACACCACGAATCCCGATCCTGAGTCGGACCGTCCGGTGGGGGATCCGGCCACACTGGAACTGTTCAGCGACGGTCGGATCGCCGACCTGGACGAGCAGGTGCTTCGCGGCGAGACGATGCTGTATCACCCGATCGGCTCGCCCCAGCCGGACAACGTGGCGGTCACGGTCATTTCCATTGAGCGGCCCTACGACCGTCCCACTGCGGTTGAGGTCTTCGCTTCGCTGGCGAACTTCAACACCAAGCCCGTCACGAGTGACATACAACTTTCGGTCGATGGTGTGGTCCGGGCAATCGAAGAGGTCACGATCGGCCCGGCTCAGATCGATGCTTCGACCGCAGCGCTGGTTGCGCAGCGCCGCAATGTGGTTTTCACGCCTTTCGACCAGCCGCGCGGCGTGGTGATCGAGGTCGCCAGCCTTCGCGACGATGATCTGGCGGCTGATAATGCGGCCCGGCTTGTCGTGCCGCCGGCCAAACGCTTGACCGTAGCGTTGGTCGCCCCCAAGAGCTTCCTGCTTCGGACCGCGTTGGAGGGGATCGGATCAATCCAACAGATTGAGGTCCTCACAGCGTCTCGCTATGAGACGCTCGCCGAGCAGGGGGCCATCGATCAATACGACGTGGTGGTGTTTGACGATTATGCTCCGGAAGCGGGAATGATGCCGCCGGGACGATACCTCACCCTCGGCTCGACGCCGCCGCTGGAGGGGCTCAACGAGTTCGGCCGGGGTGAGGGTCAGTTGATCCTCGATGTGACTGACAACCACCCCGTGTTTCGGTTCGTGAACCTGGAGCAACTGTACATTTCCAGGTTTCATCTCCTTCAGCCGGCCGACGACGTGCAGGTGTTGGCTGAAGGCAGCCGCGGCCCGGCGATCGTTGCGGTCTCTCGCGGACAGATGCAGGCGATCTGTGTCACGTTCGATCCGCTGGACAGCAACTGGCCGTTCCTCCGCTCGTTCGTCACGTTCATCGTCAATGCGGTGGAATACCTCGGCCATGCAGGCGAAGCGATCAGCGCCACAAGTTTTGCCCCCGGCGAGGCGCTGACGACCCGGCTGCCCGTGGCCGCCGACCGGATCGACATTCATCTGCCTGACGGCGGTACCCAACGGCTCGACCCTCTCGATCCGGCGTTGTTCAGTTGGGGGCCGATCCGGTTGTCCGGGATCTACGCCTTGTCCTGGTCGACCCCCGGGAGCGACCAGAAGCATAGCCGGGCGTTTGCCGTCAACCTGCTTAGCGACCGCGAGGGTGACATTCGCCCCGTTGAGCGAATACTGGCCAAAGAGGAAGATGTCTATGTCGCGGGGGTCGGCGCCACCCAATACACGCCGCTGTGGCCGTGGGCGATCGGGCTCTGCCTCGCCGTGCTCATGCTTGAGTGGTGGATCTATCACCGCAAGGCGTATATCTGAAGAGAAGGCAGCGAGGCATCAAGGCATCGGCGCAGAAGGGCAAGAAGCCGGACCTGATGAGTCCCGACTTGTCGGGACGAGGAAGGTCCGGGTCAAAGCGCCAGCAAGATGCGGATCGAAGTACGCGCGTGGCTTCACGGCGGGGCAAGCCCGCCCGCGAAACATGGCAAGCCTCAAGCCTTCTGCATCAACTGCTCGTACAGCGTGTCGTCGATCCCCAGGAACTCGCACATGTGTTCATCGAAAACTCGCTGGTCCTGTTCGCGGGAAAAATCCAGGCGAAGCTCGTTGATGACCTTCGTGCCCTGGCCGATCCACTCGCCCCACGTTTCCGAGGAGATGTGTTCGTAGATCCACTGACCGAGCGCGCCCCGCATCGGCGGCTCGGGCAACTGCGTCCCCGGCCGGCCGGTGTGCTGGCAGGTAAACACGTCGCTTCGCTCGATCTGGTCAGCCTTGGCCTGGTCGGAATCGGAAAGTTGCGGCGGCTCCCGGCCGATTTGCTTCAACAGGTCGGCGATAGCGTTCTTCGGCATCATGTCGCCCCGGCGGGCAGCCACCTCGTAACCGGTGATGAGGATCTCAGCGGCACGGTCCTCATCACCGGAATCGATGAGGGCCGCTGCGGCCAACTGATAAGCCTTGCTCATCTCGCTGTTCAGCTCGATGCATCGCTGGAAGCTTGCAGCCGCATCGGCGTGGCGCTGGGCCCCAATGTAGGCACTGCCCAGACTGAAGTGAGCCATCGCGTTGTCCGGGTCCTCAGCGGCCATGTGCTCGAACTGGGCGATTCGCTCGTCAGGATTGCTCATAGCGGGATGGTTCCTTCACGTGTGCTTTCCTTGGGCTGACGCATCATAGCTCCGACCGCATCTGGGTAGATGTGATACAACCCGCATCATGGTGGACATGTCCGTGAGCCTGGCGGGCGTTGTGCTGCGCAACCCGATTATGACCGCGGCGGGGACTTGCGGCTACGTGGACGAGTTCGCCGACGTGCTGGACCCGAGCCGGCTTGGCGCGATGGTCACCAAGTCGATCACCTCCCAACCGCGCGAGGGCCATCCGCCCTGGCGGCTGGTCGAGGTTCCCCTGGGCATGCTCAACGCTGTGGGGTTGGCCAACGTCGGGTTGCAGCGGTTCCTGGACGAGAAGCTGCCCGGGGCGGCTGGGCTCGACACGGTCCTGATCGGATCAATAGCCGGCAACAGCATCGAGGACTATGTCGCGGTCGCGGCGGCATTCGATGCCGAGGATCGTCTGCCCCTGGTCGAGTTGAACGTGTCGTGCCCCAACACCCAAGATGGGCTGGTCTTCGGTGAGGACCCCGATCATCTGCGCAAACTGTTGGGCGAGGTGCGACCCGCCCTCAAGAGAACCAAGATGTTGGTCAAATTGTCGCCCAACGTCGGCGACATCGTGGCGATGGCCGGGGCCGCCATCGAAGCGGGAGCAGACGGCTTGACCTTGATCAACACGATGTCGGCGCTGGCGATCGACGTGGAGGCCGGGACTCCCCGCCTTAGCCGGGGGTCTGGCGGTCTCAGCGGACCGGCGATCCATCCCATTGCGCTACGGATGGTCCATCAGGTCTACCACGCGGCAGCGGGGCCGGCCGGGGTGCCGCTGATCGGGCTGGGCGGCGTGATGAGGTGGTCTGACGCCGCCGAGTTCATCCTGGCCGGGGCGACCGCGGTGGGCATGGGCACCGCCCTGTTTGTCGATCCTCGCTCACCCAAGGCCGTGCTGAAGGGTCTTGCCCGGTGGGTGCAGCGACAGGGATGTTCATCCATACGCGAACTCGTCGGTCAGGTGAAGCCGCCATGAACCAAGCCCAGCGCATGATCTTCGATGCGCTGCTTGAGCAGGTCTTGGCGTCATTGCCGCCGCGCCTCCACGAGCTTCTTGAAGAGGCTCCGCTGGTGGTCGAGGATCGCCCATCGCGACACCTGCTGCACGAGTTGGGGCTGGATCACGACGACCAGTCGCTGTGCGGGCTGTACACCGGCGTACCGCTGATTGAACGATCGGTAACCGAGGGTGTGGAGCCGCCGGAGTCGATTCAGATCTTCCGGGAGGGGGTTGTTATGCAGGCGGGGGGCTGGGAGCGATCAGAGGACGAGGATGGCCGGCCGCAAGGGGGTGCCGACGCGGTGGCCGGCGAAATTCGTATCACGTTGCTCCACGAAAAGGGCCACCACTTCGGCCTGGAGGAGGACGAGCTGGCCGAGCTCGGATATGAGTGATCGACGGCGCATCTTTCAGCAGCCGGGACGCTACGCGTCCCGGTACCGGCGGGC
>JAPUKX010000052.1 GCA_027295435.1 Planctomycetota bacterium
GTTGGGCCGCAGCGCCGGCTCTATGTGCCCGCGGCCTGGGTGACGCCCGGCCAGCCCAACGAGCTGGTGCTGTTCGACGAGCACGGCTTTGCCCCGCACCGCACTCGCATCGTGTTCAGCGCCACCGGGCCGTTGGAGTGAAGGGCGAACATCCAACCCCAATGCGGTGCAAGGCCTGCGGCTATGATCTGCGCAGCCTGCCGGAGCACCGTTGCCCGGAGTGCGGGCGGCGATTCGATCCCGATAATCCCCGGACGTTTCTGACGAAGCCGGTTTGCGGCCGTCGGTATCTATTACTTGCAGTCGTCGGAACCGTGTTAGTCGCGACACCGCTGATCATTGCAGAGCTGGCCGACCTCGACGTCCTCCATCTCCCCCCTTTACTGGGGCTGGTGCTCTTGTTGCCACTGTGGATGCCGACGGGGTTCGTGGTCGGATGGTATGTGTTGCGCACCAGCGGTAGGGTGATGGGGGACCGGCTGCCATGGACGGAACATCATCAGGCATTTGTGATGGCATTCCTCCTCAGCTGTTTTATCCTGATCGGGGGGTTTGGTGCGGTGATTTTCCAGCTGATCGCGCGACTGGTAGGTTGATCCGTCCCCGCGTTGTGCCCCATCCTTCATGACGCACCATTCCGCAAGCTTGCGCCATGCAGTGATCGGCGGTACACTGGTTGGGGGAGGCCTCCATGGCTGAACGAAAGAACATCGACTTCGATCGTCCCGGCGGCTACGCGATGCCCAAGGGTGCTACCCAGGTGCACCGCCAGGCCGCGAAAGCCATGATCGACGCCGATGTCCGTCTCTACGGCGACAGCGCCAAGCTCTACCAGCCTCAACGGATGAACCCGCCGCGGCGAGTCAGGCCGAAGTACCAGGCCGACGATCCCGACACGCGCGTCTACGTCGGCGACTGTCGCGATGTACTGCCGAATCTGCCGGACAAAGGCAAGGTCGACCTGATCTTCGCCGACCCGCCTTTCAACTGGAATGTGCCGTACGACCAATGGCACGATGGGATGCCGCGAGCCGAGTACGAACGGTTTACCTTCGATTGGCTCGATGCGTGTATTGATGCTCTTTCACGGCGCGGATCGCTCTGGGTGAACATCCCCGACGACACTGCCGCTGAGGCGGTCCTGCATTTGAAGCGCCGCGGGCTGACCATGATCAACTGGTGCATCTGGCATTTCCGCTTCGGCCAGCACCGCGAAAGCTCATTCATCCTCAGCAAGGCCCACGTTCTGTACTTCGCCAAGGACCCCGACAACCGCATCTGGAACCCCAACGACATCCTCGAACTGTCCGACCGCGCGGCGATCTACGCCGACCCTCGCACCATGGCCAAGGAAAAGAACAAAGGCTTGCGGGTGCCGATGGACGTGTGGTACGGCCAATACTGGGGCCGCATCCAGGGCAATAACAAGGAGCGCCGCCACGGCCATCACAACCAGATCCCCGAGGTGTACCTGCAGCGCATCATCCGCGCGTGCTCCAACCAGGGCGATCTTGTGCTTGACCCATTTCTCGGCAGCGGCACCACCTGCACCGTCGCCCGCGCCATTGCTCGCCGATCTATCGGAGTCGAGTACTCTGCGGTCCATGCCGCAAGCGCGTGGAAGCGCATCATCAACGTTGGCATGGTGCGAAGGGATGCAGGCGTGGGCCGGTCGTCGGCGATTGTGCAGCCCCGGCGAGGAAAAAGAGAAAAAGACGGCAGATTAGTCTTGGCAGCCGCGTCTTCGCGTGAACAATAGGGTCGTCGGCAGTTCACAGGAGTATCGCCGGTGTACACATTGAGGAGCCCGATTGTGCTATGGGTGGCGGTCATGGTGGCTACCGCCGCCGCCTCGGCCGGGGAGCTTGCGGTGATCACTGTTCAACCGCCGCCCCATGCGTTGCAGGCTCCTATTGACGGGCCGATCGTCATCCAGTTCAACCAGCCGGTGGTACACGAGTCCGTCACCGCCGGCAGCTTCTGGGCGTTCGGGCGCGGGAGCGGAACCGTCCAAGGCACCTACACCTTCGCCAACAACGATAAGACGGTGACGCTGACGCCGGACCATCCATTCTCCGCCGGCGAGCACGTGATGGTGATCCTCTCGCATGACATCCAAGCGGCGGATGGATCGCCGCTGCGAAGCGCCGGCTACTCCTACCAATTCTGTGTAAAGGCCGAGTCAGCGGAGATGGATTTTGAACAGGTCGACATCCTGTCCACGAACATTCCAGCGGGCGCGTCCAGCCGTCCGTATGGCGGCATCGCCTCCGACCTGAACAACGATGGCTGGCTTGACCTTACCATCGTCAACGAGGACACCGCAGACCTTCGGGTGTTCCTGAATCTCGCCGACGGCTCCGGCCAATACGGCGACTTCCTCCAGCCGCCATTCGCCGTCAACGATCGAGCCAGCCCGTCCGAGCCGGCCGACTTCAATCACGACGGCTTCGTTGACATCTGTGTCGCCAACATCAACACCAACACCGTCTCGATCCTGCTCGGTGCCGGCGACGGGACCTTCGGCCCCCAGCAGCAGATCATCGTCGGCTCGGCTCCGCGCGGCATTGCCGTGCTCGATGCGGACGGCGACGGCGACCTCGACATCGTCAACACCAACGCAGGCAGCTCCAACATGTCGTTGCTGCTCAACGACGGCAGCGGGGTGTTCGGCTCGCCCGTGTTCTTTGAAGGCGGCGGGGCCGGCGAGTGGGCGCTGGCCGCAGCGGATATGAACGATGACGGCATCCTCGATCTCGTTATCGGCGCTCGCACCAGCCAGCAGATCCTCGTCGATGCTGGCAACGGTGACGCAACGTTCACCCACATCTCCTCGCAGAGCGCCGCCGGAGCGGTGTGGATGCTCGTCTGCGGCGATCTGAACGGCGATGGCATCGAAGATGTGTCCACCGCCAACAGCTCCGCCAACAACGGCGCGATCCTGCTCGGCGCCGGTGGCGGCCATCTCAGCGAGCCGCAAACCTATCGCACCGATCCCTTCCCCCTGGCCACTGACCTGGGCGACCTCGACGGCGATGGCGACCTCGATTGGGTCACCTCCAGCTTCGGCGGTGATTGGAGACTGTTCACGAACACCGGCGACGGCACATTCGTGTTCGCGCAAGAGTTCGCGGCTCCGGTCGCTGCGTCGTGCGCGCTGCTGCTGGATATCGACAACGACGGCGATCTCGACTTGGCGCTAATCGATGAGTTGGCCGACGTCGTCGTGATGATGAAGAACAGCGGCACGGCGATCCCCGCCGACCTCGATGGCGACGGTACGGTCGGCATCCTCGACCTGTTGATCCTGCTCAGCGAGTGGGGGCCGTGCCCCGCTCCGCCGGATGATTGCCCCGCCGATCTGAACGGCGACGGCGCCGTGGGCATCCTCGACCTGCTCACACTACTCGCCAATTGGGGATAGCGGGCGAAGGTCGCAGGCGATCCTTTGCACGTGGCCCGCATGCAAGCATGCCTGCAGCATGGTAATTCTGGCCGCTGCGGGCCACGGCTTCCGATAAGACGTTTCGGGTCCCGGCACGAGTCGCATTGTGCCGGCGCCCGTCGGTGCATCATCAAGTCGCGGAGGGCCTGATGCCACAATCGTCTTCCCTGAAGTGCATCACCGGCTTCACGGCGATTCATTCGCTCATCGCGATCCACGCGGGCACGATGCTGAGCGCCTCGCCGCCCTTGCAGCGCAGCGGCGATTTGCTTGTGGAGCTTCAGGGCCTGATCCGATCTGAGGTTGCGATCGCCCGCGACAATGTCCGCCGACAAACCGCGCGGCAGCGTGAGATCGATTCAGCCCTTGCGGAGATCGACCGGATCGCCGCAACCGCCAGCCGCCGTGCATTCAATCAACTCTACGAAGAGATGAACGCCGGCGGCGTTGGAACCCCGTGCGATGACCCCGCTGAGCTGTATCTCTCCACCGGCTTGACGCTGACCAATGGCGGCAGCGGTGCGATTTCATTGGAGATCGCAGGCAACGACGGAGTTCAGTCGTTTACCTTCGTATCCGGAACCAGCATGGCCAGCATCATCACGGCGATCAACGAGTTCACGGATGAAATCGGCGTGGTGGCGGTACAGAGTCTAGAGAATAACCAACGGGTCGAGCTCCAATCGACTGAAGCCGGCTCGCAACAGTTGGTCATGGTGACACAGCTCAGCGGGCCCAATCCCATCATCTTTGCGCAAGCCATCCGCGGAAGGGGCTTCTTTGAGCTGACCGACTTCGGGTTCGATGGCATCGTCGCGGACCTCGACTGCGACGGCGTCGTGAACGTGATCGATCTTCTGGCGCTGCTGAGAGCCTGGGGCCCGTGTCGCGCACCGCCCAATCCCTGCCCGGCCGACCTTGATAACGACGGCACCGTCGGCATCCTCGATCTGCTCATGCTGCTGGCCAACTGGGGCTGATGCTCCGCCGACGTAGCTCGCCTATGTTCGGTAAGTTCATCACCGCGTCTCAGGGCGCGGTCGTGCGGCGATTTTGCGTCGATCGGCCTTGCGTGGCGGCGATTCGCCGGTAGTATAGTAGTGATTACAGATGCGGCGGACTGAAGTGCTTCAGTCTGCGCCGGGGGTCAACGCCCAGACGAACCGGAACGAATAAAGGAAGGGTCGATCCATGGTACGCACAACGCTGCTTGGGGCCGTCGGGATGGCGGGGATTCTCTTGGTGGGCGCTCCCGCACCGTCGTGGTCTGATCCGGTGCTGGACAGTCCCGACGACTCGCCGAGCACCCGCGCGCAGCTGGTTGGGCAGTTCCTTGAATCGCACCCGGACACGGCCCTTTACGAATGGGCGGGCAGGATCAGTCGTGTGTATGGGGCCGCGTTCTCTCACGGCGCAAGCGCTGTAGACAGCGCTGAACAGTTCCGCCTCACCCACGCGGCGATGTTCGGGGTGGACCCTGCTCAACTAGTGCCCAGGGGACCTTTTCCCGATGGGCATCACCTCCAGCCGATCATGTACGAGCCCGCCACCGGCGAGTACAAGTTCACGGGGGTGTACTACAGCCAGGTCTCCGACGGCATCGCGGTCTTTCGATCACGATTGACGCTTCTTGTACGCAATGAGCCCGGTTTTCCGCTGGTCTTGGCGTCGGCTGACCTGCGTGATCTGGGCGACTTTGAGGTTCCCGCTCAGGGCGCTAGGCCCGTCAAGGTCGAGCCGGCGGTGCAAGGGGCCGTCGAGCGCCGGCTCGGGCCGGATGCCCAGTTCAGCGAGCCGCAACTGGTGATCTGGGCCGGGGTGGATGAGATGATCGTCCAGCCGAGGCTGGCGGTGCAGTTTGTGGCAACCAGCGGGAGCATCGCGCAGCCCCAGACGTATCAGCAGTGGTTGTACCTCGTCGATGCCGAGACCGGGGAGGTTCTCTACCGGGAAGACCGCATCCTCCATGGCGGTGTGGCGGGCAATGTCAGCGGCTTGGCGACCCAAGGCAACGGGGCGGACATCTGCGACCCCGAAGCACTGGAGCCGATGCCGTATGCCCGGGTGAACATCGGCGCCTCGGTGGTCTACACCGATGCCAACGGCGACTTTCTCTTCGCCGGCGGCGGCGGCGGGGCGGTCACCGTGGAGTCGCGGGTCGAGGGCCTGTGGTTCAACGTGAACAACCAGGCCGGCGCCGACACCGTGCTGTCGCTGAACGTGATTCCGCCGGGCCCGGCCGACTTCGTCCACAACGCCGCCAACACCAGCGAGCTCATTCGGGCGGAGGTCAACGCATATGTTGAAGCAAACGTGGTGCGCGACTTCGTTCTCACCTACAACCCAGCCTACCCGGTCATCAACAACCAGATGGACATGGATGTCAACGTCAACCTCAACAGCAACTGCAACGCGTTCTACAGCATCGGGGAGCAGTCGATCAACTTTTACACCTCCGGCGGGGGTTGCCCCAACACGGCCAACTCGACGATAGTGCACCACGAGTACGGCCACCATCTGGTGCAGGTGGCCGGCAGCGGCCAGGGCGCCTACGGCGAGGGCATGGGCGATGTGATGGGCGTGCTGATTACCGATGATCCGAACCTTGCGCTGGGCTTCTTCGGCAATTGCAATCAGCCCCTGCGCAACGCCGACAACAACTGCCAGTTCCAGCAACAGGGCTGCTCCAGCTGTGGAAGCCAGATTCACGACTGCGGCCAGTTGATCTCCGGCTGCGTGTGGAGCACCCGCAACGAGCTGCTGGCGACGAATCCCTCCACCTACTTGGACATCATTTCCAACCTGGCCGTGAACAGCATCCTGTTGCACAACGGCTCCTCGATCACGCCGAGCATCACCATCGATTACCTCACCCTGGATGATGACGACGGCGATATTTCCAACGGCACGCCTCACTACACGGAGATCAACGCCGGCTTCTCCGCTCATAACATGCCCGGGCCGGAGCTCGCGCTGCTGACGTTTACATTTCCCAACGGGCTGCCGGAGGTGATCGCCCCCGCCGGCGGAACGATGGTGCACGTCGTGGTTGACGCGGTGACGGCCGAGCCCCAGCCGGGCACCGGGGTGCTGCACGTCGATGCCGGCGCCGGCTTCGTCGCATTGCCGATGACGCAGGCTGAGCCCAACCATTACGACGCGGTCTTCCCCGCCGCCGATTGCGGCACCCAGGTCGCCTATTACTTCAGCGCCGAGACCACCCTCGGCCAGGAAGTGGTCTCGCCGAATGGAGCGCCGGCCAACAGCTATATGGTTCTCAGCGCCACCTCGC
>JAPUKX010000053.1 GCA_027295435.1 Planctomycetota bacterium
GCGGGTTACTCCCCAGAACACGCCGCTGTGGGCTGGTATTCCGTCGATGATCGTGACGCCAGTCGGTCCCGCAGACATTCTATGGTCACACCGAGCACCGGATGCACCACCGACGGGGCGACTTGCGCCAGCGGCCCAAGCACGAACGTCCGTAAATGCATCCGCGGATGAGGGACCGTAAGTCCCGGCGAGTCGATGACGCGGTCTTCGTACAGCAAGAGATCCAGATCGATCAGACGAGGCCCCCACCGCTGCTCCCTTCGCCGATCTCGACCGTGAGCCGCTTCAACAGCGGCCATCGCCTCCAACAGCCGGTGCGGCTCCAGCGCAGTGCTCAGGGCGGCTGCCGCATTGAAGTATCGGGGCTGACCCACCGGCCCCTGGGGCGCCGTCTCGATGAGATCGCTGACGGCAACGACCACCACACCGTTCATTTCATCCAAGGCGGACAAAGCCGATTCAATCTCCGCGCGGCGATCACCGATGTTCGACCCTAGCGCGATATAGGCGTTCGCCTTGGACATTGTGCTCAGCACTCTCGGCAGTCCACTGATGCAGAATCCTCCCACAACAGTGCCGTGCTCGCAGGGGAATCGAGCAATACAAATCGTAGCATCTGCAGAGCGGTCTTGGCCGCCCGGTCGCGGATCGCGGACCGATCGCCGGGAAACTCGAATCGCCGTATGGAAACAGTCACGTGAGCGCCTCGCGATTGTCCCAGACCGACGTACACGGTCCCGACCGGCTTGGGCGTTGATCCGCCATCTGGACCGGCGATTCCGGTGATGGCCAGGCTGTAGTCGGCTCCGCTGCCAGCCAAGGCGCCCTCGGCCATCGCACAGACCGCTGGTTCGGAAACCGCACCATGCTCCTGGAGCACCTGCTGCGGCACGCCAAGACATGACGTCTTGAGCGCATCGGTGTACGTCACCCAACCGCCGACGTAATAGGCGCTGGAGCCCGCAACATCAACGAGCATCTTCCCGAGTAGGCCTCCGGTGCAGGATTCCGCCGTGGCGAGGGTTCGGTTGGACTCGCGAAGCAGCGAACCCACAGCCGATGAAAGCGAATCATCATCACGACCGAAGGCATATGGCTGCCACTGTCGCATGATCAGCGAGGCGGTATTCTCGAGTTCACGCTCGGCTTGTTGGAGCGGACCCTTCGCCTGGATGCGGGCCGTGACGATTGATTCGCTCACGGTGATTCCCACCAAAGGGCGGCTGTCCCGGGCCGTGATCGGCCCGATCCGCTCGGCTGCCATCGACTCAGCAAGGCCGTAGGCGTGCACACCGGCCGTCAACACGACCTGCCCGGCGTCGGGCAGGGGCAGTTGCGGCAGAACCTGATCCAGGAACATCGTTTGCATTTCATGCGGCGGACCCGGCATGGCGAAGATCATGCATTCGCCGAGGCGGCCGGCAATACCCATCGCGGTGCCCAGCGGATTGGGCACAGAGCGTGTCCCTTGTGGGCGCTGAGCCTGGGCGAGGTTCGATGTGGGCATCTCTCCCGGGCGCTTCTTGAACCACTGAATCAGATGCTGCAGCGCTACAGGATCACTTTCTAAGGGGCGACCAGGCGCCAACACATCGCCCAACGCCGCACGAGTGAGATCATCAGGCGTCGGTCCGAGCCCGCCGGTGACCAACAGCACCTCGCATACACCCGCCAGCTCGCCCACGGCGCGGGCGATCGAAGCCCGATCGTCCCCGACAACACGGCGCTGAACAGTCGTGGCCGCCCGTGAGGCAAGTTGACCGGCCAGCCACTCTGAGTTGCTGTCAATGGTGCCGGCCGCGACAAGCTCATCACCAATGGAGAGGATCGCTGCCCGCATGGCAAGAGAGTTTAGCCATCGCTCGCCGGGTGGCTCGACGTACCTAGCGCATTCCGACCGCCCGACCGATTTGCTCCGCAAACAGCCTCGCCGCATCAGCGACGGCGGTGCTCCATCGGGCGGTCTCCGGATCAAACGCGTAGATCACTGATCGGCTAGCGGTGACGATCGCACCGGTCCCATCGCCGGCAAAGCACGGTCGGATATCCTCCACGCCGCCACCCTGGGCGCCGAAACCGGGAACCAGGAGGATCTGTTGGGGCATGAGCTCGCGCAGAGCGGCAGCCTCTTGGGGTTTGGTTGCCCCGACCACCGCGCCCAGAGCGCTATACCCGCACCGGCCGAGCAACGCCTGCCCTCCGATTGACGCAACCATTCGAGCCACCGACTCCGCGACGGTCTGGCCGGCAACCAACCGCTGGGCCTGCACGGTGTCACCGCCAGGATTCGACGTGCGCACTAGCGCAAACGCCCCGAACCCCTCACGCAGAAACGGCGTGATCCCATCTTCGCCAAAGTAGCTGTTGATCGTGATCCAATCCGGACGAGCGTCCTGGCCGTCTTGGCATCGGTCGAATGCTGCGGCGGCGTAATGCTCGGCGGAGAGACCGATGTCGCCGCGCTTGGCGTCGAGTATGACTTGCAACCCCCGCTGCCTGGCCTCAACTATCAGGCGGTTCAGCGCTTCGATGCCGAGGTGGCGGTGCCGCTCGAAGCAGCCGGATTGAAACTTCACGCATGGCACATGTTCAGCCACCGCATCCAATACGCCGAGCGTGAAGTTGACGAGGGCTTCGACTGCATGCTCCGGGCTGCCGCCGGTCGGGCACAACGCTGCGGGCAAGTGATCGACGACGGGATCAATGCCTACACAAACGGGCGAGCCGGCACGAGAAATCGCGGCCGTCAATCGATCAGCCGCATGGTCGGCGTATGGGTCCTCGTCGCGTTGGGTGGCTATGGCCAAGTAGGTCGCTCCCGCCGGGCCGCGCCGGCCAGTCCAATACTGTATCTGCCAAAGAGGTGGTCTTGGCGAATCACACGATTCGGACCGATAGAATGCTTCATGGATACCAGGCCCGCCCACCTGGACCTGAAGAAGGACCGCGGGCTCACGGTCCAATGGCCCGACGGGACCACCAGCTTCTACGCCATCGAGTACCTGCGAAGAATGTCTCCGTCGGCTGATGCGCGAACGCTTCGCCAGGAGATGGCCAAGAACCCCTTGACCGTACTGCCGGCGAGCATGGCCGGTCGGCAGGAACCGCTCAGTGCGGTGGACGCGGAGCTGGTCGGCAATTATGCCATCCGCATTCGATTCTCAGACGGCCATCACACAGGCATCTATTCCTGGAACTATCTGCGCGAGATCGACCCTGCGGCTCAGCAACCCGAGCCAGGCCGACCCCACACATGAGCGAGGAATCGTCAATGCCAAGCCTGGTTCCCCGCACGGTTCCGGCCGATATTCATGCTCTGGACGTTCCACATGCAGAGCCGTTTGTTTGCGACCTGAGGATCGACCATCAGCACAGCGGCGACTCGGTTGAGCACGTCTCGAACATCGAATACGTGCGATGGCTTGATCGCGCTGCCGAACTCCATGCCGATCACCTCGGCTACACGCGCAATCAGATGCATACGAACGGGATGATGTGGTTCGTCGTCCGCCACGAGATCGACTATCTGGCCGAGGCCTGGCCGGGCGATCACCTGCTCCTGTTGACGTGGGTCCGCGACATGGGGCGTGTAAAGTCCTGGCGGGATTACTTGGTGGTTCGCCCAGCCGATGAAGTGGTGGTCTGCCGGGCCGCAACGCTGTGGGTCCTGGTGGATCTGGCCACTCGTCGGCCGAGGCGAATCCCGCACGAGATGGCCAAGCGCTTCCAACCGCTTTCCATGTATAGGGCCCCCCAGCGATGCACATCGCGCTGATCATTGACCAAGAGCGCTTGGCTCATGAGCAGTCGATGCTCGATCGGATCTCGGTCGGCCTCATCGATCGCGGAGCCCAGCTCACCACCATCGTCCCGGACACCCAGCCGGTCGATGACGCCCAGCAGAGCGCGCAACTCGTCGCCGCCGGTCGAATTGAGGTCTCGATGAACGTCCCGCCATGGATGCGTCGGACTCGAGCCCATCGACTCGCCAAGGCATTGGAGTCGGCGGTCCCCGACGTGTTGCACGCGGTCGGTGATCGTGCCTGGATGGTCGGCCTGGATCTCGCGAGGGTGGTCGATCGGCCGGTGACGATCGACGTGTGGTCGGCCGACCAGGTGCAAAGAGTGCCTCATCGCCGATCTGCTTCGCAAGTGGCCGGGTACGTTGCCTCCACCGAGCCCATCGCTGAGGGCCTCCGCAAGCGGATCGCTCCTGAATTGGTAAGTCTGGTGCCAATCGGGGTCACCTTGCCACCGCACCCACGAGAGGTGCTGGCGAACCCGCAAGACATGATCGCACTGGCGATCATCGGCAGCGGGCGAGACATCGCCGCCTATCGTGCCATGCTCGGTGGGCTCAGCCGCCTGACCCAAGAGTTTCCGCAGATTCAGGGATGTCTGGAATTGCGTGGCCCGCATGAGCACGAAATCTGGCAGTGCGCCCAGCGCCTGAATCTGCAGGGCCACCTCTCAGCGATCACCGATGCTGCTCTGCACCGACGTTTGCTCACGGGTTGCGACGTGCTTCTCATCCCGGAGCGATTCGGCCAGGTCCGCTCGCTCATGTTCGAAGCGATGGCCGTCGGCATGCCGATCGTCGCCAGCGCCGACCCCTTTCTTGACGCGCTGGTTCCCGATGAAACTGCGATCATCGTGGGTAACGCTGATCCGCAGGAATGGGCCCAGCAACTGCGGCGTCTGCTCATCCAACCGGAACTGGCCCGCAGCGTCGGGGCATCAGCCCAGGCATTGATTGCTGCCCGCCATCAATCAACGGATCAAGTGGGGAAGCTGATGGCCGCCTTTGAGCAGGTCCTCAGCGGCGGCGCCCACAGCTTCGCGGGCACCGGTACCTGAGGCCCGGACCCGCCGACGGCATTCCAGGTGCCCTGCCCTGGGCCCTAAAATCCGCAAAAACTGTCGATCTCGCAAGGTGTGATCCGAGTATGCAAGGATACGGGAATCAAATTGACATCTTTCTCCCCTCCGCCCCGTTGACGCAGCAATGCTTCAGCGGGGTTTTGCGTGGACTGCCTGCCTGAAGGGCTCGAATCGAGTCGTCCTTCCCCAGAGGAGAGGCCGGACCCCAATGTGTGGTAGCGCGACCTAATCCCAGGGTTGCCGGGTTCAAGACCAATTTGAGGCCTGCGGAACCCAGAACCCGATCGTCCGTCCTACAGTAGAGGTAGGCATATCTGAGCCCTTCATGGGCTGCCAAATGAGTGCGGGGCCCCCCGCTTGGGAAATAGGCGGCTGCAGCCGGAATCCCATTCCATCCACAGGAGACACCTGTTACCAGCGCGCAGTCGTCGATCGACCGAAACGCCCCTCCCAGGCCCGGTTTCCGGCAAGCGGCCAGTCGGATGGGTCACCAATCAGGTATAGTGGAAATCGGTGATGCGACGGGAAACGATCTGTACGAAAGGAGCCCAATCATGATGCGAACACTGATGCTTGCCATTGCCACACTGACCCTGTGCACGGCACCAATCGGGTGCGGTGACGAAATGTCCGAGGCAGTGGATGAGATGGGAATCAAGCAAGGCCTGCGGCCAGTGCCGGAAACGCCGAGACCGCCTCCCGGACCACCTCAGGGGGGGACCAACGTTGCTCAGGAGGAAGGAACACCGGGTCAGAGGCGCGAGGATCCGCAAGGGCCTTGACTGGCCCCTGGCGTTTAGTCAGGTCCTCGGAACCGACGCCCCTGGGGCAACACAGGACCATCGAGGGTTGGCTCCGGTTGGGGCAGGTGAGTCCCTGTCCCTCCCCTGGATCCAGGCGCGCGTTTGCCCGTGGGGCGCTCCCGTTACGAGCCGCGGGCGTCACAAAGCGGTCTACACTCCCGCTCCCTGGCGATCGCGGCCCGTCGCCGCCGCTACACCTCAAGATAGGACCGCTCTAGGCTGGGTCGAAAAAACCGCCGACAGGACCAGGTCCATATCGGCGGCGGGTGGATGGCTTTGTCGTAAACCCCTTTACAGCCTCAAGCTGCGTCAGATTCGACCCTCTATCTACACTATGGTCGATAGACAGCCGCCGAGCAACCGATTTCCGCAAGATTCGCCGGCAAATGCCGCTAGGCCGTCGGGAACCGCGCTACGCCCGGCCTGGCGAATCGCTTCTCATGCTGGTCCCAGCCTTCACTGGCCACGTCAAGTGGACGGCCCAGCTTCTGACGAGGGCTCGGTCATCAGCTCGGCGAGGATCTGGAGCCCTGCCTGCAGGGTCGCATCGCTTGCGGCATAGCTCAGCCGAAAGTGAGTGTCGCGCCGACTGAAGACGTTGCCGGGGATGACGAGCACGTTTCGCCGGATCGCCCTCTCCACGAAATCCGTCGCGCAACCACCGACCCGGGCGGGAATTTTCGCGAATACGTAGAACGCGCCGCCGGGATGTGCCAGCTCGGTCACGCCGGAGAACGCCTGCTCCACCATGTCTCGTTTCCGCTGATAGGACCGTACGTGCTCGCTCATGTCCAGGTCAAAGGCCCCGACAAGGCCTGCTTGAGCCATCGACGGCGCGCAGACGAATGTGTATTGCTGCAATTTTGACATCTGCTCAATGAGCGATCGTGGCCCAGCCGTGTAGCCCAGTCTCCACCCGGTGCAGCCGTAGCTCTTGCCGAACCCTCGCACCAGGAGCATCCGATCGGTGAATCGAGCCGGGCTGGGGCATCGACCATCTTCGCGGGCATCCTCATACGTGAACTCGTCATAGATTTCATCAGAGACAATCAAGACACCTTTCTGCTGGCACAATCCGACCAAATCCCGAAGCTCGGTCGAACGTAATACCACCCCGCATGGATTGCTCGGCGAGTTCAGCAACAGCACCTTGGTCCGATCCGTGATCAGCGGTTCCACGCACTGGGCCGTCATGCGGAAGTCGGGGTAGGTGTCGCAGTAGACGATCGAAGCGCCCGTGAGCGGTCCCAGCGCCGGGTAGATCACAAAATACGGATCGGCGACAATCGCCTCGTCGCCCGGATCCATCAAAGCCATAAACGCCAGGAGCAGCGCCCCGCTTGTGCCCGACGTCACGAGCAGCTCGAGGTCGTCCGATGGCACCTGCCAGCCGACGTCCCCGGCCAAGTGCTCCGAGATCACCCGGCGCAAATCCCCCCTGCCCTGGGTAAGCGAATATCGGTTCTGATCAGCGCGGATCGCGTCGATCGCCGCTTCCTTGATCGGGTTCGGCACCGCAAAGTCGGGCTGGCCGATCGACAGATCGATGGGATTGGTGAGGCTGGCGCCAAGCTCGAAGACCCGCCGTATGCCTGACACGTCGATCGCACGGGCCCGAGCGCTGATCAATGAGTCGCAGTCCATCATGCCGCACACCATCTCCGGCACCGGCTGGTGAACCGCTTGGAGCAAAGACCCCCAAGCCACCGCAAAGCCAGCCGCCTTGTAGGTTCGTGAAGGCCAGCCAACCCAACGCTAGGCCGCGGCGGCCTGGTGATTCGCCCTGCCGAGAACAGTATCTATTCGGTCGAGCTGGGCTCGGCCGCCCCGGTCCCCTCGGTCGTCTCTTGCTCTTTGGCAGCCTTCTTCTTCTTGCCGGTGGTCACGCTTCGGTTGGCGACCTTCACCAGACCAAGCGGGGAATCCCTGTCCGGCTGAAAACGGTCCTGCTCGAGGAGACGAGCAATTCGTTCGGCCCGCGTCAGGACGTTGCGGTGTTCGTTGAGAGCACCGGGCTGGGTTTTCAGACTACGGTGAAGACTCATCGGCTTAGCATTTCGAGTAGATCATATCATCCTTCGAACCTCTCGGGGTAATACGCCAGATCGTCTCTGGGGTTGACCTGCAATTTCCATTTGCGGGCCGCCTCGACGATGCGACGCTCCAGGGCGCGAACCTCCTCGGAGTCGCGCCGCCCCCTGGTGTAGCCCGGCAAAGCGATAACCCTGTACAAGCTGACATTCTTGGCCTGCACCACGTACGCCTCAAGTCCCTGGTCGCGACAGAACCTCGCAAGCCTCAGCGCGCTGTCGCGCCTTGTGTGGATCAGCACGAAATAATTGTGCTCGGGCCGGCGGGGATCGGAGAGGATCGGCCCCCACCGATCCGGCCACGCGGCAGGCCGATCGGCGTCGTCTGGAAAGGTCTCCAGTGCCTTGGTAGCTTCCGCAGGCCTCGCCGGCGGTGTCCAGCCTTCAAAGCGTTTGACCATCGGATCCTGGGGTCGCCCCTCTGGCAAAGCCTCTTGATCCCGCATCACCAAGACCGGCTGCAATTCAGCCTTGACCACCCGCTCCGCCCGTGCGTAGCCCACCATATACACAATAATCAGCAACACGATCCCAGCCGCGGAACCAAGGAGCAGATAACCCACCGGCAGGCGGACCGTTCGACCAGGGCTCAGCCAGCCGAGCGACTGCCCGGCCGCCGGTGCAGGCGATGATTCCTCGACCTGCTGCTGGGGTGCCGCGGCAGCCCTCGCGCTGCGGGCGTGGATCAGCTCGTACAGTGCCGGACTGGAGCGCTTCCTGGTCATGCCATGATGCTCAGCACCACTGAGTCTTCGGCCAACCGCGGTCTCCCACCCTAGCCGCACCCGACGACGCTCGCCAGTGCGTTGCTGGTGGTGTGGCTCAAGCTCACGTGCCAATGGACGATCCCGAGCTCAGCGGCAAGCTCGGCGCAGCGGCCGGTGAGCGCGAGCCGAGGGCGGCCGGTCGGTTCTCGATCAACCTCGATGTCCAGCCAGCGGATTCCCCCGCTCCAGCCGGTACCCAGGGCCTTAAACACCGCCTCCTTGCAGGCGAGGCGGACGGCGTAACGCTCCGCCCGGCGGCCTCGGCCGGAATCCGCGTAGGCTCGCTCCGCTTCGGAGAAGCATCGCTGTAAGAATCGGTCGCCATGCTCATCGAGCATCGCCTCAATCCGCTGAATCTCAACCAGATCGACACCGTGTGCAAGGACCCGCATCAGGAGTATCGTATCGCGCGCAGCCTCGAGTGACCCTGTAGCGGCGATACACTGACCACATCATGCCCGCCGCCGACCATGAACGCCGCGCCGCCGACCACGCCGAGGCCCACCCGGCGAGCTGCGCCGTGCTGACCGTTTCGGACACCCGCACGGCCCAAACCGATCAAAGCGGGCCCCTGATCGAGCGGCTGCTGACCGAGCACGGCCATCAAATCACCGCCCGGGCCGTGGTCCGTGACGATCCGCCTGCCATCGCCGGCCAGCTCGAGACATGGCTGACCGACCCGTGTCTGGACGTCATCCTCACAACCGGCGGTACCGGCATCTCGACCCGCGATACCACAATTGAAGTCGTTCGCCGGTTGCTCACCGTTGAGCTGGAGGGCTTCGGCGAGCTGTTTCGGATGCTCAGCTACCAGCAGGTTCAAGCAGCGGCAATGCTCAGCCGGGCCGTCGGTGGGCTGGTGGTTCGCGACCCGCAGGCGGGCGGTGGCACATTCATCTTCGCCCTGCCAGGCTCAACCGACGCCGTCGAGCTGGCCGTAGGTGAACTCATCGGGCCGCAACTGGCGCATCTCGTATGGCAGCGCGGGCAATAGGTGATCGAGCTTGGCGTGAGGCCGCCGAGTCTACGCGGCAGTGCGCCGGCGTGGCCGACGGGGCTTGACGCTCAGGGCTGAAGCGTTATGTAGCCGCGGCCCAGGCGTGGGTGGTCTGCTCGAGTCCGAGCCAGGGATCGGACCATTGGCGGGCATCGACGACCACCGGCCGGCTGTACCCGCTGGTGGCGATCGCCACCTTGTAGGCGAGTACATCCAGGCGACCGCCGTGCGTCTCACCGATCGGCCCCCGCATGCCACAGGTCAATAGATCACACAGACGAGCGGAGACCAACCGCGTGGCGTTGGTTGACGCCGCAGCGGCGGGATCCTCGCCCAGGCCCAGCCAGCTCGGCGGATCGATGCCGACGCCGATGTAATCACGCGACACCGGAGGGACGGCGTGGTCCGCCAGCTGCACGCCGTGACGAACAGCGTAGTCGGTAATCGCCTCAACGATCGGCCCTACCATGCCCTGCTCGTTCTCATCCGGGAGCGCAAAGCTGAGGGGACAGCGGTCCAGATCACCGGCCAGCTCGATCGCACTCAGCACTGCGGCGACGGCACGATCTACGTGGTCCGGCTCGACAAAGTGGGTTTGCGGGATCCACAGATCCACGCCGGCGGCAGTCAACTCCAATCGGCCCAGACAGACGCCCAAATCGCGCCGCCCGGAGCGGTCCAGGTCTCGCGGCCGCAGGCCGGGCTGCATCGCGGAAAGCTGCACATGACGAAACCCCATTGCCGCGAGCCGATCCAGCGCCGCCCGCGGCCGATCGCCCAACGGCGCGAGCGTCGGGGCCAGTGGGAGATCACGGTGCACACCCGCCAAGTGTCGCATGGTGCAAACGTATCGGCGAACGCACGAATCGCCAAGTGGCCGTGGGGACGACCGGCCGGGTACGATGCCTCCATGCCCCCTGGTCAGCGCACCATCGACGTGCAGATACTTGACCATCCGGTGCGACCGATTCCGCTGGAGCCCTTCCCGCAACCGGCGGGCGGAGAATGCATCTTTCTTGGCCGGACTCGCAAGGATGTTCATCCGAAGCACGGCGAACTGGTGCAACTGAGCTATGAGGCGTATAGGCCGATGGCCGAGCGGGTGTTGCGCGAGCTGGCCGAACAAGCGGCGCAGCAGTTCGACTGCCCGGCGGTGCGGCTCCACCATGCCGTGGGCGAGGTGCCGCTGGGCGAGGCGAGCGTCTTGGTGCAGGTCGTCACCGGGCACCGCGATCAGGCGTTCGAGGCGTGCCGGTTCCTCATCGATCGGCTCAAAGCTACCGCGCCGATCTGGAAGCGCGAGATCTGGGCCGATGGCGCCACCTGGTCGCACGGCGCGCCTGTCGTGATGCGTGAGGACGGCTGATGCAGGGATACTTCAAGATCTGCAACGCGGTGTATTGGGTGAGCCTCGCAGTTTGGCTCGCAGCGCTCATCGCCGCAGGGGTCGCTGCGGCCAACGTCTTCGGCACGCTTGGCGATACGCCCCTGCGGCTCGAGCAGTACGCAGCGTACCCTGCCCAGGAGCACCCGAGGCTCGCGGCCGGCCTCATTATGGAAGGCGTGTTCTTCACCGTGGACTTGATCCAGTTCGTGGCGATCCCGCTGACGGTGCTGATGCTTGTCGCCCAACTCTCGGTATTCGGCATGCCGCTCAAGTCGGTCGCCAACCTCGGTCGTGCGTTGTGCATTGTCATTGCGGCGGGGATGTTTACCTTCCACGCGATAGCGGTCGCCCCGACGATGAATCACCACCTGCGGGCCTACTGGGACGCCGCAAAGATGGGTGACGTCGCACTCGCCCGCGAGCATCAGGCCGCCTTCAACGAAGATCATCCCACGGCGGAGGCGATTCTACGGATCAATCTGATCCTCCTGGTGGCCGCGGTCGGCGCCTCGGCCGCCGCCGGGCCGCCACCCGCAAAGCCGGCCGTGTCGAGACTTCAAGAACCGGGACTACTGAGCCATCGATGACCTCGATTACGATGAAATCCCCGATCCGCAAGGCCGGCTTCACACTGCCCAAGAAGTCCAAGACTGATACGGCACGGGCTCGGCGGATTCTTGACGGCTTCTACAAGCATTACCCCGAAGCGCACTGCGAGCTGAAATACAGCAGTCCTCATGAGCTGCTGGTGGCGACGATTCTTTCGGCCCAGGCCACGGATGTGGGCGTGAACAAGGCCACGCCCAAGCTGTTCAATGCGTTCCCCGCACCCGCCGACTACGCCTCCGCCGGCCCTGCCGAGATCGAGCCGTACATCCATTCACTTGGATTCTTCCGCAACAAGTCCAAAGCGATCCACCTGGCGATGAAAGCGGTTCTCGATGACTTCGCAGGCGAGGTCCCCAACACCATGGACGACCTGCTCAAGCTCTTTGGCGTGGCTCGCAAGACCGCCAACGTCGTGCTCGGCAACGCCTTCGGCATCAACGTAGGCGTCGTGGTAGACACCCATGTGATCCGCCTCAGCGGACGTTTCAGACTGTCTGCGCATACCAATCCGACGAAAATTGAGCTTGATCTGATGGCCTTGTTTCCTCGGCCGCATTGGACGATGCTCGGCCACATGATGATCTTCCACGGCCGGCAGGTCTGCAGAGCCCGCGGCGCGCTGTGTGCCCAACATCCACTGTGTCAAAAATACTGCTCAAACGCCCGTGAACGAGGCAAATGACATTCATCCTCCGCCCGGGGGGGCTCAGGTCTGCGTGCCACGCCGCTGGGCGAGCGGCGGCTAGACTGAGAGGCGACCACTCGATGGGCCAACAGATGTTCGCCAACATTGCACCGGCTTCCACCATCACCGCGATCGAACCACTTCGATCTGATTCGACGATGCGACGGGTACGGGTTGGCGGCAAGACCATCGCCACAGTACGAGCCGCCGACATGGAAGCGATGGAACTGGCCGTCGGCCTGGACTGGACCGAACAACTTGCCCAGAAGGTACGACGCGCCGTCGAGACGCACGAGGCTCGCGGTGCAGCACTAAGGCTGCTGAACCGCCGGGCATATTCCTGCGGGGAGCTGATCGACCGCCTCGCCCGCAAAGGGCACAGCAACCAGATCGCCGGGAATATTGCCCAAGAGCTCGCAACAGCCGGCTTGATTGATGATGAGGCCTACGCCCGGGCGATCGCGCGAGAGACCGTCGCAACCAAACCCGCTTCGCAGGAGTTCCTGGCAAGGAAGTTGCGGGGACGCCGTATCGATGACGATCTTGCGCAGCGAATCGCCCTCGAAACACTCGCTGACGTGGACATGGTCGAGGCCGCAACGCAATACGCCCGCAAGCGATTGCACGCGATGCCTACGGTCAGTCGGACCACAGCCACCCGCCGAATCGCCGCTGCCCTCGCTCGACGCGGATTTGATGCCGACACGATCGCCGCTACGCTTGGGAGACTCAATCAAGCTCTGCTGACGGACCAGCCTGCAACGTGATTCGATCGCCGTGGGCAGTTCCCCGTCGCGGACCGCGTGAGCAGCCGAACCAGGAAATGTCTCGCCGCAGCATGTCAAGCCTACCTTCCGACGGACTTCGCCGCGCCCCGGTGTTGACGTATCGGCTCATCACCGGCGGGCTGTTGATTGCCTTCCTTCTGGCTGTGGTTCTGCTGGATGATTGGCTTGACGGCGTTGAGTTGCCCGCGGGCTTGCGGAGCCTTTTCCTGGGGAAGGATCATCCGCCACGCGGCCTGGTTCTGTTCGGGCTGGCGCTGGCGGTCGCTCCGCTGGGGGCGTGGGAGCTCTCGGCGATCTTTCGGGCAAACGGAATCGCCACCCGCACCTGGCTGAACAGCCTCGCGGCGATGACCGGGCTGGTGTTGAGCTTCAGCATCCCAACCCGAACGGAAACAACCCTCGGCACGGAAGCCACGACGACCATCGCCATCATCTCGACGGGCATGATCATCGTGTTCGTGGCCGCCCTGTTGACGTTCAGCCGGCAACGGAACGCCCAGGGCGTGGTCGCCGCTGCCGGGGCCGTTGTCTTCACCATGGTGTACCTCGGATTCATGCTCGGCTTCCTGCTGGCGCTGCGCCGCGGTCATTCCGCGTGGATCGTCGTCGGTGTGATCCTCATCACCAAATCATCCGATACCGGGGCTTTCTTCGCCGGCGGGGCGATCGGGCGGCACAAGATGATCCCCTGGTTGAGCCCGGGCAAAACGTGGGAAGGACTCGCCGGGGGTGTGGCGGCCGCTGTGCTTATCGGGGCGGCCCTCGCCGGCGCCAGTCGTTGGCTGGAGCCGGCCGATCATGTGCCGTGGTGGGTCGGTGCGGTCTGTGGAGTCGTTTTCGCCCTGGTCGGACAGCTCGGCGATCTGGCGGTCAGCCTCTTCAAACGAGGCGCGGGGATGAAGGACACCTCGGCCATCCTACCCGGCCTCGGCGGAGTGCTTGATGTGCTGGACTCGCCGCTGATGGTTGCCCCGGTGGCCTACTGGATCCTGACCCTCGCGCTGCCAGGGCCGGGGGGGGCGCTACCGTCGTAGAAGAAGAATATTGATCCCAACGTCGCTTCCTCGGCAGCCCACGTGTACACTCTTTGCTTGGGCCGCTTGGAGCACGAATGAGTCTGACTGATAGTCTGCTAACCCTATATCGGGTTGAAGCCCAGGTGCGCGGCCTGCGCGGCAGACTCGAATCCGCCCAAAACTACCTGACGGCCCAAACCCAGCAGCTTGAAGAACTCCGCGAGCAGCATCAGGAGCTGCGAACGCGCACGCATCAGATACAGGCCAAGATCGGCAACCTCGAGGGCGAGACCGCCGCCATCGACACTCGTATCGAAAAGCTGCGCAATGAGTTGAACATGGCCTCGACCAACAAGCAGTACACAGCGGTTCTCACCGAGCTGAACACGGTCAAACTCTCTCGCAACGAGGTCGACGACCACATCCTCGAGGAAATGGAGCGAATCGATCAGATCAAAGAACAGCTCGCGAAGCTCGACTCCGATATCGCCGAGCGCGAAAAGATCCGAGCGAGCGCTGAAAACGAGCTTCAACGGCGGAACGAAGAGGTCGGCGACCGATTGGCTGAGCTAGAGGCCCAGCGCGAGGTCGCCGCCACCGAAGTACCCGCTGCTGAACGGGCGATATTCAACGAGATGGCTGACACCTATAGCGGGGAGGCGATGGCTGCGGTCAAAGAGATCAGCCGTAGAAGCCGTGAATATGCCTGTGGAGAGTGCAACATGTACCTGCCCTTCGAGACGGTCGCCGCGCTCATGGGAGCAATCAACACACTCGTACGGTGTCACGCCTGTGGGCGAATCCTTTTCCTTCAGGATGAAACTCGCGGCGCGCTGGCGAAGAGATAGAGGGAGTTTCGCCGCACACGTGCGCGTGATCCCCGAACCACGACCAGCCGATTTCATCAGCTGGGCACATCGCCGGGAAACAGGTCGCGCTGGTTTGGCAGGTTCTTCGGCCGGGCCTTGAGGGCGCTGAGTTCTTCGGCGAACTCGTCGAGCGTGCGGAACTCGTGGTACTCGCTGGCATAGCGGATGTAGGCGATCTCGTCCATTTCTCGGAGCCTGGCCGCCACACGCTTGCCGATCTCGGCGCTCGGCACCTCGCGCTCGAACTCGCGGTGCAGCTGCTCCTCGGTTTCCTGAGCGAGCCTGAGCTTGGCCTGCTCGGGGATCGGCCGCTTGCCGCAGGCTGCCTGCAGACCCTTGAGCACGTTCTGCCGGTCGAACGGCACGCGGCTGCCGTCCTTCTTCACGACCATGAGCCTCGCCGTCTTCTCGACCCGCTCGTAGGTGGTGTAGCGCCTTTCGCACGCAAGGCATTCACGCCGTCGACGTACCAGCACTCCCCCCTCGGAGGCTCGGCTGTCGATCACCCGATCGTTGTCTTGGCCGCAATAAGGGCAGATCACTGCACGATCCTCAATCCACCCATGATCTGGGCGTCGATGATGCCGCAGACCCATCATCTTGATCGATGATCATTCGCGGGTCAACCCTGGCCGGCTCATTTCGGTGACGGGTGGGTCCTGGGCGCACCACAAGGGCCCGCCCCATAGGGCGGCTTCGCCTTGGGCCCGGGGGAGGGCGGAGGATCTCAAGTTCGTGCCCATACTTCGCCGAATTGACCTGTTGGCGGTCCCGGATATCCTCATACTGACCATGTGTTTCAAATACGCCAATACCACGATGACGGCGACCACGATCATCACTGCTCGCGGGTGACGGCCGTTGCGTGGACACTCAATGAAGCAGCGGGCGCGGCGGTTGGGCCGTGCTTTTTTCTTTTGGCCACTGCCGCAGAGTCAGTGAAGGACCGCAACCATGCCTCGCATCACCCTACCCGATGGAACTGTTCGTGAATTCGATCACCCGATAGCTGCCGCCGAGGTCGCCGCGGGAATCGGGCCCCGGCTGGCCAAGGACGCCCTGGGCGCACGAATCAACGGCGAGCTGTGTGATCTGAGCAGCATCATTACCGACGACGCAGAGCTGTCGATCGTGACGCCCACCAGACGCGACAGCCAGCCGGACCCGGACGCGCTATCCCTGATTCGTCACAGCTGCGCCCACGTCATGGCCGAGGCGATCCAGCGCCTCGCCCCCGGGGTGCAGCTCGTCTACGGACCACCGCTGGACACCGGGTTCTATTACGACTTGGCCGTGCCAGAAGGTCGGCCGCTCAGCAGCGAGGATTTCGAGGCCATCGAAAAGGAGATGGGCAAGATCATTGCCGATGACCGGCCGTTTACCCGTTACGAGCTGCCCATTGATGAGGGGATGCAGAAGCTGAAAGCCGAGGGCAGCAAATACAAGATCGATAATGCAAAACGAGCGATTGAGGCCGGGTCCCAGCGTCTGAGTTGGTACGTCACCGGGGAGCGGGGCCGGGATTGGGAGGATCTCTGCCGCGGCCCCCATGTACCCAGCAGCGGGCGGATTGGGGCGTACAAGCTGCTGAGCCTCGCCTCAAGCTATTGGCACGGTGACGCCGCCTCAGATCGCCTCACTCGCGTCTATGGCACCGCCTTCGCCACCCCCAAGCAGCTTCAACGCCATCTTCAGCAGCTCGAAGAGGCCAAAGAACGTGACCACCGTCTGCTCGGAAAGCAGTTAGACCTGTTCCACATCGACGAAGCCGTAGGGCCGGGGCTGATTCTGTGGACCCCCAATGGAGCCATCATTCGCCGGGAGCTGGAGGTGTTCATCCAGGCGGAGCTGACCAAGCAAGGGTACCAGATGGTCTACACGCCACACATCGGCAAGCTTGAGCTGTACCGGACCAGCGGACATTTCCCTTATTTCCGAGAGAGCCAGTATCCGCCGATGATCAGTGTCGATCAGCTCCAGGCTTTCGCGGCGGAAGGCGTCAGCTGCGCGGAGCTGGCCAATCGCATGCAGCGGGGGGACATCGAAGGCTATTTACTCAAACCGATGAACTGCCCGCATCACATGAAGATCTTCGCCTGCCGCCCGCGCAGCTACCGGGACCTGCCGGTTCGCTTGGCGGAGTTCGGCACCGTGTACCGCTGGGAGCAGTCCGGCGAGATCGGCGGGCTCACCCGCGTTCGCGGCATCACCCAGGACGACGCTCATCTGTTCTGCGCCGAGGAGCAGATCGCCGAGGAACTCCACGGTTGCATGGAACTGGTCAAGATCATCTTCTCAACCCTGGGCATGAAGCACTACCGGGTGCGAGTGGGCCTGCGCGACCCCGATGGCACGAAGTATGTCGGCGACGCATCGGCGTGGGACAAGGCAGAGCAGGCATGTCGGGACGCGGCGCCTACCCTCGGTGTGCCCTTCACTGAAGAGGCGGGCGAGGCGGCGTTCTACGGCCCGAAGATTGACTTCATGGTCCGAGACGTGATCGGCCGGGAATGGCAGCTTGGGACTATCCAGGTCGATTACAACCTGCCGCAGCGCTTCGACCTCAACTACATCGGGGCTGACAACAAGCCGCATCGGCCGGTGGTGATCCACCGCGCGCCGTTCGGATCGATGGAGCGGTTCGTTGGTTTGTTGATAGAGCACTTCGCCGGCGCGTTCCCAACCTGGCTGGCGCCCCAGCAGGTTCGCGTGCTGCCGATCAGCCGAAAGACGCTCAGCTACGGCAAGGTCGTCGTCGCTGCCCTGGTGGGCCAAGGCGTCCGGGCCACGGTCGACGACTCAGATGACCGCATCCAGGCCAAGATCAGGGTCGCTGCCCAGATGAAGACCCCGTATCTGCTCGTGGTCGGCCCAAACGACGAGCAGCGGAACGAGGTAAGCGTGCGGGCCCGCGGGATTCGGCGCGACCTCGGACCGCTTGGGCTGGAGACATTTGTGCGGACCATCAAGGAGGAAATCGAGACCCGTGGTCGCCGCACAGTCGTCTCCGAGCACTTTCAGGCCACGGCCGTTTAGCAGCCCCCAAACGGCCGATGTGGGGGTCAGCCAGCCGCTGGGGCTCGCCGGCCCGTTCATTGTTTCGACTAAATATCATTTGCCCACGGCCCGATGGCGATGTAGGGTATTGACTTGAACACCCGACGGCCGCACCGAACCGGCCGCCCGCCTGCGACGTTGGAGCCTGGACGCTAATGCGACGCCAGCACAAATTGACTCGGCACGGGACTGCGTAGCTGCATGCCTTGCGACGTCGCCGACCCAACACAGTCAACGACTCAGCAATGCCGCCGCCTTCGGCTTGGCGTCGGTTCTGATGTCATCATGGCAAGCCGAATAGAGGAGTCACACCATCGCCCGGAGACGATTATTCCGCCCCTATGAGAGGACCCCCAGGGGCCCCCGCGTCAACGAACGAATCCGCGTCAGCCCGCTTCGGTTGATCGATGAGAACGACGAGATGGTCGGCGTTGTGGAGCTTGAGGCTGCCCTTCGCCTGGCCAGGGAAGCAGGGCTCGATCTCGTGGAGATCTCCAGCACCGCAACTCCCCCGGTCGTTCGGATCATGGACTTCGGCAAGTGGAAGTATGAACAGTCCAAGAAGGACAAGGCGAGCAAAGCCAAGTCCAAGACCACCGATCTGAAGGAGGTCCGACTGGGGCGATCCATGAAGATCGACCCTCACGATATCGGTATCCGCCTGGACCAGGCTCGCCGCTTTCTGATTGAAGGCCACAAGGTGCAGATCGTGCAGAACTTCCGGGGACGCGAGATGCTCCACAGAGAGCGAGGCCATCAACGAATGCGGGAAATCATGGAACAGCTTGCCGATGTCGCGAAGGTCGAGGTTCCGCCTCGACAGCTCGGCCGCCGTATGACCATGATCTTCGCACCCGATCGCGCGAAGATCGACCAACTCAAGCGAAATCAAGCCGCCTTGGACGCAAGCTCTACGAGCGACTCGGCCGAGGCCGCCACCGCCGAAACCTCTGAGCCAGAGCGCCTCCATGCCAAGAACGCCTGAGGTCTACTTGCCGCCAGTTCCTTTCACCTGTCCGCAAATCTTCGCCCTATACTGATCCGGCTCCCCATGGACGCGAGATCAGGGGCAGAAAACCCGTAGTTGTTTGCGGAACATTGACAATCCCCGCTGGTCTATTCCGATAGAAGCTACACAGCGGTAGGGCCCCCAGCCGGGATCACGCGCCTCGCCGCCGGCTGCCGTATCCCACGGCAAGGTCACCAAGCCCAGGGGCCGAACGATGCGCCGCTACGCCGTCATTTCGGACATTCACGGGAACCTCCATGCCCTGGAGGCGGTGCTGGCCGAAATCGCCCGAATGGGGATTTCCAAGATCATCTGCCTCGGCGATGTCGTCGGCTACGGACCGTTCCCCGATCGGTGCATCGACTTGGTGATCAAGTGCTGCTCGACGGCCATTCGCGGCAACCACGATGACGCGGTGATCAACCCTGAGTCCCTGGTGGACTTCAACGGCCCCGCCCGCGAGGCCATCCAGTGGACGGTCGGCGTCCTGGGCCCGCTGCACCTCAACGCCCTCGTCCGCCTCAAGGAGGTGGACCGACTGCACGACTCGGTGCTGTGCATCCACGACAGCCCGATCGACTCACCGACCGACTACGTCCACGACGCCCACATCGCCGCCCTGGCGTTCAGCGGCTTCACCGAGCCGATTTGTCTTCTCGGGCATACCCACGTGCCGGTCGTGTTCGACGCGCCGGCCTCCAACGGGGAGGTCCTGACCGCCCACGAGATCGTGACGCATACGCCCGAACCCGGCCGCCCCTTCGCGATGGGTTCGGACCGCCGCCAGATCTGCAACCCCGGATCCGTCGGGCAGCCGCGCGACGCCGATCCCAGGGCGAGCTTCGCCGTGCTCGACCTGGACGAACGGACGTTCACCGTCCACCGCTGCGTGTACGACATCTGCGCGGCCCAGGCCGCGACCCAGGAGGCGGGCCTGCCCACGGTGCTGGCCGATCGCCTCGCCATCGGAGCGTAGCGACGGCGCTTCCTGGCTCGTTCACACCTCGAGCCGCTTCCACCCCCCGTGGAAGAATCGCCATCCGAAGAGCAGCGCCCGCAGGGCGATCTCGCCGCACATCCCGATCCACACGCCCTTGAGCCCCATCTCGAGCACGACGGCGAACAGCCACGCCGCGGGCAGACGAATGCCGAAGCTGGCCACGGTCGTGATCAGGAACGTCCACCGCGTGTCGCCCACGCCGCGCAGACCCTGCCGGATGACCATGGTGATCGCGAAGAAGACCTGAACCGTCCCGCAGATGAACAGCAGGGCCGGGGTCTCCGCCCGGTGGATGGGGTGGTCGCTGATGATCCTCGTCAGGAAGTCGCCGCCGAACATGAAGACCAGCCCCAGGCCGCCCATCAGGACCGCCCCGATGCCGGTGCAGGCGAGGATGGCCCGCTGGGCCAGACGCGGGTTGCCGGCGCCGAGGTACTGGCCCGCCAGCGCTCCCGCCGCCGTCCCCAACGCGAAGCCGGGGAGAAAGCTGAACGACTCCCAGCGGATCGCGATGAGGTGCGCGCCCTGCAGGCCTTCCTTGGGAACGCCGTCCACGGCCTCCGCGGCGGCGACCATGCCGATCACGATCAGGACCGCCAGGTTGGCGGTCCACATCATGATGCTGTCGAAGAAGCCCGGCAGCCCGACCCGCACCAGCCGCATCGACATGGACCGGTGCAGCGCCAGGTCCCGACGCTCCAGACGCAGGTCCTTCACACCGCGGCGAAGCACCCACCACGTCAGGGCCGCTCCCAACAGGTAGGCGAGCGACGTGCCCATCGCGATACCACGCACGTAGAGGTCAAAGCTGAACGGATTCACCAGCGTCCAGTCGCCGAAGGTGAGGTCAACCCCGGAGAGCGCCCAAGAGACGAAGACGTTGACGATGTTGACGGCGACGGCGATGACGGACGGCAGCGTGGTCTCACCGGCCCCGTGCAGGCACATGGACCCCACCAGCATCAGCCCCGCCGCGGGCATCGCATACGCGAGGATCCGGACGTACACGACCAGCAGGTCGGCGGCGACGTCGGTCAGACCGCAGATATGTGCGAGCGGAGCGGCCCCCAGCCAGAGCACCACGCCGACGATGACGCCCCACAGCACGCTCATGGTCACCGCGTGGCCCAGCGCGCTGTGGCTCTCGGCGCGGTTCCCGGCCCCCATCGCGCGGGCGATGAGCGCCTGGCCGCCAATGCCCAACCCGGTCATGGCGATCATGACGAACCAGGTCACGTAGGAGCCGATGCTGATCGCGTCGAGGGCCGGGACCAGCATCGCGCCCGGCAGGTGGCCGGCATAGATCGTGTCCACCAGCCCCACGAGGGCCGCCATCACCTGCTGGATGAGCACGGGCAGCGCCAGCACCCAGATCGCGGACCACATTGACAGCCCGGCCAGCTTGCCGGAGCGGATGGGGGAGCTAGCCATCAGCCATACGAATCGCTACACATCGACGAGCACCTTGAGCATGCCCGGCTGCGCCGCTGTCTGGAGCAGGGCCGGACCGTCGTTGAGCGTCATCCGTTTGCCGATGAGGCTGACCACATCGATGTGGCCACGAGCGATGGTCGACAGCGCCTCTTTCATCGGGCC
>JAPUKX010000054.1 GCA_027295435.1 Planctomycetota bacterium
TCACGAGGGCTTCGAAGAAGATACTCCGAAACAAATGGCGCGTGTGATTGAGAAGCAGCTCAAGAAGCTGGAGCGCAATGCCCTTAAGCATCAAAAGGTCGCTCAGCACGACGACGCGGAAATGCATTAGCAGGCTGCGGCATGACTCTGCCCTTCCAGGCGCGGGGTGTTGGGGCGAGGGCCCACGGCACCAAAGCCCATGCCGTGCACGGCATGGGCTTTACGCCAGCTCAATGCGCGGATCAACCCAGCGGTAGAGCACGTCCACGACGAGGTTGAACAGGATCAGCATCGTCGAATAGACGAGCACGACGCCCATGATGAGCGTGAGGTCCTTGCTGAGGACCGCGTTGACAAAGTGGGTTCCGATCCCGGGCACGGCGAAAACCTTCTCGACGACAAACGATCCGGTCATGGCCATGGCTGCAGCCGGACCGAGGAAGCTCAACACGGGCAGGAACGCGTTTTTCAGGGCGTGTTTGAGCACGACCCGCATCTGAGGCACACCCTTGGCCCGGGCGGTTCGGATGTAATCGGTCGCAAGCTCATCGATCATGCCGAATCGCGTGAGTCTGGCGATGTACGCCGCAAAGGGCAGCGCCAGCGTTAGCGCCGGCAGGAACGTGTATGAGAGTTTGCCCCAGCCCCCGATCGGAAAGACCTTCAGCCACACGCCGAAGATCACCAGCAGCAGCGTGCCGATGACGAACGACGGCAGGCTGATGCCCACCAGCGCGATCAACAATGTGACCAGATCGGCGACAGAGCCCGGCCTGATCCCGCCGATGATCCCGGCCGTCAACCCGATCGCGCAAGCCAATAGAATTGCCAGCAACCCCAGCGTGATCGACACCGGCAAACCCGCTGCGAGGATTTCGTTGACCGTCCAGTCCTGATGCGTGAGGCTCGGGCCCAGATCGAATGGCCGGTCGTGCTGGCCGAGCAACCAACTCACCCCCGTTGCCTTGCCCAGATAGTCCCAATAGAAGCTCCACGGATTGTCGAGCTTGTACTGCTCGAGCATGGCTTGCATGATCACTTGCGGCGGTCGCCTGCCTTCGGGATTCTCGAGCGGATTACCCGGAATCAGCCAGGCCAGACTGAACGTGATTGTGTAGATCACGAACAGGATGATCGGCATCTGGAGAAGTCGGCGGACGATCAGTCCGGTCATGGGTCGCGGACCTTCATCTGCCAGAGGTACTGGGTGAGGCGCGGATGCCGGCTCAAGCCCGTCACCTTGGCGGGTTCGTACATGTAAAGTTGCACGAGCTGGCAGAGCACGAGCATGGGGACCTCTTCGGCGAACAGAAACCGCTCACATTCTTCGAGGATCCGCATCCGCCGCTGCGGGTCGGTTTCGCGGGCCGCCCGCTGGAGCAGCTCGTCCACGTAGGCGTTGGAGTAGCCGCGGTCGTTGTTGCCGTCGCCGGTCTTGAACAGGTCCAGGAAGGTTGTCGGGTCGCCGTAGTCGCCGTACCACCGACCGCGACCAATCATGAAGTTGCCGGTGATCAGGTCCTCTTTGAAGAACTTGCTCTCCTTGCCGCGCAGCTCGACTCGCACGCCGAGCTCCCGCTGCCACATGTCCTTGAGAACGATCGAGATGTTCTTGTATCTGGGCGTGTTGGTGCTATAGAGCAGATCGACGACGGGGAAGGGCCGGCCTTGTTCGTCCTCGACGAGTCCGTCACCGGTACGATCTTCCCAGCCGGCTGCCTTCAGCTCGGCTCGCGCGTCGCTGGGCGCATATTTCAACCCTGCGGGGCTTTGGTAGCCCGGAATGGATCCCGGCGGAATGAGCGTCGTGGCCACAGGTTCGTTGAGGCGGGTCACCTGCTGGACAATCGCGTCGCGGTCCACGCTCATCACGAACGCCCGTCGCACCGCTGGATCGGCAAAGGGGTTGACCCGACCGCCAGCCAGGATCGGGCGGCAGTTGAAGCTGTAGAAATCGGTGCCGAACGTAGGGAACACGTGGATGTTGCGGCGCTCGCCTGCTTGGGGTTTCGGCAGCGCCGCCAGCGCGTCGTCAAGAGACCGACCCTCGGCAAGCATCGCTTGGATTCGGTGTGCGTAGCGCTGCTCGTAGGCCTGGCGCTGGGCCAGCATGTCCGCCTGGTACTCGGCGCTGACATCGCTGAGCCAATCAATCTGCCCCGACTCGAAGGCAAGAATCGCGGTGTTGGTGTCCTCGATGGAAACACATTCGATTGAAGCGCTGTGTACGCGCTGCGAGCTGTGGTAGGAGGCGTTGCGCTCCATGCGCAGGCCGCGCTTGTACCGCCACTGCGTCAACACGTACGGGCCGTTGCACACCAGGTGCTTTGGCTTGGTCCAGCCGTGCTTCTGCTCCAACCGGCCGGTGGCGCTGTTGATCTTCACGAATCGGCGGTTGGCGAAGCTCGGCGGCGAGAGGTGCGACCAGCCGAACTGGCGCAACTTGGCGGCGGTCGCCTCATCAACCTGCCAGCCCTCGACCGTCGGCCGATGGACCGGGTGGAACACGCCGAACGCGACAAGATCGAGGAAGTACGTGGTCGGGTGAACGAGTGTCACTCGCAATGTTCGATCGTCCAGGGCCTTCAGGGCGACCGTTTCCTCAAAGCGGGCGATCGTCTCCTCCCACAAATCCAAGGCATTTGCGGCCCTCGTATCGGGATCGAGCTGGGCGTTGGCGGCGACGAACTTGTCGAGCGCGTCGGCACGCCAACGAAAGAACTCCTCTGCACCCCGGATCACGAAGAACATGTTGGAGTAGTCCGCAGCGGTGTCCGGCAGGATGGCCCGCCGCCAGGAGTAGATGAAATCGTGGGCGGTCAGCGGATCGCCGTTTGACCACCTCGCATCGGGGCGGATGGCGAAGGTGTAGCTCAGACGATCCTCGCTGAGGGTCCACTCGGCTGCGGCCGGCTCGATGCTGAAGTCCTTGTTGTCCCACCTGACCAACCCTTCGTACAGGGCGTAGGCGATGCGGAAGTCCTGAAGCCAACTCATGCGCTGCGGGTCGAGCGTGAAGACCTCGCTACGGTTGACGAAGACCAGCTCAGCCCGCGTCGGCGGGTCATCGAGATACGCGACCGCCGCCAGCACGGCCAGCATGAGCCCGAACATTGCGAGCAGCTTCATTAGGGCCGCAGTGTAGTCCCATTCGCCCCCAAGGAGACGCCGGGAGCCGACGAGCCGCGCACGTCGGCAAGCGACCGAGGTGCGTTCGCTCCGCTATGGTCGCGGCCCGTCACGAACGTTTCAGCCATTCAGGAACCGCTCTATGGCTGCTTGTACGGTGGTTTCGAGATGATGGATTGCCACTTGTCGTGGTCTGCACTGAACCTGGGTTCGTCTCGATCCTTCCAGGCTCGGCCGAGCGCAGTCTTGGGAGCCCGCTGACCGGGTCGCAGTTCAGGGTCGATGAGTTGCAGCATACTCTCGCTGATCTGAACTGCTCCGCCGTAAGCGATCTTGGCGACCAGGTCGTCCTGTGCGCTGTCCCAGTGCGCCTGCGCGACACTGCAGATATCACAGAGGACGGGTGCGAGGACTCGACCGAAGCTTTGCTGTTCGTTCCGCCCCAGGACGATCAAATCGTCGCGCATGCGCTTGAGCGCCGGATACACGGCTTGCATGAGTTCGCAAGGAATGTTTCCGCTTTGCATCATTCGATCGGCCGTGTCGCCAAGGACGCTCAATTGCACCTCCCGTGACACCGGGCCGTTGACTGAGGCCAGCGCCTGGAACTGTCGGCGCAGGATCAGCCATTTCTTTTCCCGCCCGGCGGCGTGGCCGAATCTCCGCAACGCCCGGTTGACATCTCTTTCGGCGATGCTTTCTTGCTCAACGGCGATGACCAAGGCCTTCGCGGCCCACAAGCGAACATGAAACCGCGGCTCGTCTTCGATGTCGCAATGATCGACGATGGTCTCAAGTGCCCGCTCGGTTCCGAGGAACCCCACAACCAGCATCGCGTTGACCGCTGTGAGCGGGTTGTCGCCGCTGATGATCTCCTGAAGTTGAGGCAGGGCGGCCTGCGCGTATTCGTAACGGAATACGTCGCGCACGCTCGGGGCCCGGAATGGCTCGACGAGTTTCCACCGGACCTTGGCCACATCGTCCTGGCCGGATGAGGCGAGCTGATCGCACCAGTGGCCGGCATACTCACGGATGTTGATTCGCTGTTTCGGGGTCAGGTTGGCCGCGCCGGGCAGCCCGCTGCCGATCGCTGGGGGGCCGCCCCAGGCGAGCGAGGCGATCCCGACCGCAAGAAACATGAGCAGCGTACAGAAGATAGCCCAACGGCTACGCATTGCTGCCTTGGCCCTCCAACTCGAGTGGGAAGCCGGATTTGCCGAACCTCGCCAGGGTACGACCGTAGCAGCGGGGGTCGATAGTGTCAACGATCTGCTCAAGACGATGCCGGTCCACG
>JAPUKX010000055.1 GCA_027295435.1 Planctomycetota bacterium
GGCTCGCCGGTCTCCACGGGAGAAGCGTTGTTCGGATCGTGTTTGAGCAGCAGGCCGTCGCCGTTGTCGTTGACCCGAGCTTTGATCGCCAACCCACGGGAGTTGATCTCCTGGATGATGTCGAAGAGCGTCAGCGAATCGGAGCCGATGTTGACATCGGCCGTGTTGCCGTAGCCGTCGGTGATGCGGAAGACGCCGGTGCCTACGCCCCGGCCGTAGTTCAGATCGCTCAGCAGGGTCGCTTCGGAAACGTACCGCAACTGAAGATTTGTTCCCTCGACGGTGTTGGCGGCTACATCGGCTTGAATCCCCAAATCGTCCGCGGCGTTGCCGGCGATCGTAAGATTACTGCTTCTGTTGGAGGTGTCCGTGATCAGCAGCCCCGTGCCGCTGGAATTGAGGCTCGCCGTCACCGCGATGTTGGAGGAGCTGTTGATTTGACTGATGATGTCGCTCAGCGACCCCAATTCATCGATCGTGAAGGTGTCGTTGCCGCCGTTTCGGTCAGTGATGGTGAGCGTGGTCTCACCGCCAAGGCCCGCGCCCCCATTGAGATTGCGCACCAGCACCGAGTTGAGGCCGGTGATGAGCCGGTTGCCGTCAACAGTGCTCGACCCAACGCCGGGGCTAGCGGTGAGGATGCCCAGGTCCCGCGCTGCGTTCGGCTGACTGAGGTCCGTTGAGAACCCCTCGATGATGAGGTTGGAGCCGCCGCCGGTGGTATCAGTGATCAGCAGGCTCACGCCGTCGGCGGCGATGGAGGCGACAATGCGGCCGGCGTTCGGCGTGCCATCATCCTCCGTCGCATTGTTAATGCGGTCGATGACATTTTAAAGAGTGACGGCCCGCGCATCCTGGACCGAGTTGGGGATCAACTGCCCGTCAAACGAGTCTGCGGCCACGCCGGCCTCGTTGAGAATACCGAGGTCCTCAGCCGTCTGGGTGTTGTTGGTCCCGGCGCCGAGCACCTTGAGATTGCCGGACCCGCCAACCGTGTTCGTCACCGTGAATTTGTCGCCATCAGCATGGATCGAAATCTGAATGTGGCCGCCGGTTTCGAGATTCACCCGGCTGATGAGACCACCGACGGTGGTGATTCCGGTCAGATCGACCTCGTATTCAGTGAGGTCGCGAGCGATGAACTTGAACTCGGGGTTCGTATCGTTGTCGCTGATCGTGACGCCGGCGCCGTTGTTGAGGTCAGCCAGGAGAGTGTCATTGTCGATCGGAGTGTTGATCCGACCGAGGTCGATGTTGAAGGTCTTGGGAGACGCTTCGCGGGTGGTAATGCGAAGGTCGGCCACGTTGTTGCGTATGACCACGCCGTTGCCGTCGTTGAGCGACCGCAGCGCGGTCGAGCCGCTGATGGTGTTGATGTCGTCGCCGGTGAGTGTACCCCCGACACCTGAGCCCACTATGCCAAGATCGGTTGCCGTCGTATAGCCGATGGCGTTGGCGATATCCAAGGAGCCCGCGCTGTTCTCCGTCACCACCAGATGATCACCTTCCACGGCGGCTGTGACGTTGGCCCCGGAGTTGTTGATGCGATCGAGAACTTCGTTGAGCGAGATCACATCGGTCAGATCGATGGTGGTCGTGCCGATGCTGTCGATGATGATGCTTTTGCCTTGCGCGACGCCGGCGCCGCTGTTGAGGTTCTCAGGATCGGTGTCGGTTGACAGCGTTCCTCTGCCGAACTCGAAGCTCAGCGAGGTCAGAGCCAAGGGCGCTGTGTCGGTGTCAACAAAGCCAGCCGAGAGCTTCTGGCTGGTAGACACCAGTTGCTTGACGATAAACGTGAACATGCCTGGAATCGACTTCGCCGAGGCGATCGCGGTGAGGATGTCGCTGTTGCTGCTGCTGGCCAGGGCGGACTTGAAGATCGAGTCCAGGCGGAAGGACCAGGCTATGTTCTTGAAATTGAGCAGGCGAGAGTTGATGTCCAACAGCGCGGTCTTTTGCGCTTGCAGCGACACCAGCCGCGCCTGAAGCCCGAGCTTGCCGCGCGCTTCGAGAGCGATCAGATTGTCGATCAGGGTCGCGGTGTCAATGCCGCTGATCAGCCCGATGCCGGTGGCGATTGTTCCCATCGGTACGCTCCGCCGTGCTGATCGCTACGCCGCCAGCGTCCATTCGGATTCAGCGATCCCGGGCCGCCACCTCGGACGGTCAAGACCTGCTCGTTGGAGAGCCAACACGTCACATACCCAACAGGCAAGCGTTCGGTGGAAGAGCCGCCGCGAATCACTCAAAGCCCGCTGAGACTCCGCATTCGTGGGCGTATCCATCATCGGCACGGGATGGCTTGTCTCATTCATCCAAGCGTCCACATCTTTGCTGCAAAACGCGATCCATCAGACGCCCGCCGGGTGCGATCGGCGATCGAACCCTCGACCGACCTCTGCGCTATGTGAAGGCCGTAACAGCTCATTGATCGGCGGGCCGTGCGTGTGACTTTGCTGCACCTTGCGCGACACGGCGCAAAATGTGACATGATTCCCCCCCGCGCATGGCGCGCAGCAACGCCGGCCCCCCCGGCCGAAGGCTGACCACGGCCGATGGGCCGCCCGAGGCCCCTACTTGTTTAGGGCCATCGCCCCCCATCAGACCCTCATGGCCGTCCAGCAGCTTGCCCGGAGAGTCTCGCTGACGATGGTCGTGGAATCGGCAGTGCCGGGGCCATCATGGGCTCCGGTGACCGCCTCCGCCGGGTCCGGAAATGACAGCGTCTTGTGGCGAAGCACTCGCTTCAGCGTGCCGAGGCGGATCATCGTGTTCCGGCCCCGCTTCGCCTGTTCTTGCGAGTCGATGTGGCGCTGGACGAAATGGACCGCTACGTCACCCTGACGCCCAGCTTCTGCATCAACCCCTCAAACTGGTCGAACGTGTAGAACTCGATCAGGATGCGCCCGGATTCCTTCGTCTTGCCCTGCTGGAGGACGACTTTGGTGCCCAGGCGCTCACTGAGCCGGCGCTGCATCGCTTGGCGGTGCGGATGGTGAGGGTGATCGGCGCGCCCCGGTCGAGGGGCCGACTCCGCTGTCACCGCAGCGATTCGACGTTCCAGGGCTCGCACCGTGAAGTGCCTGCGGATCGCGAGATCGGCAAGCCGCGTGCGGGTTTCGATGTTAGTGATCGCTAATAACGCCTTGGCGTGCCCTGGGCCCAGCCGGGCGGTGCGCACCGCGTCCCTGATGAACTCGTCAAGCTCGAGCAGTCGAAGCAGGTTGGTTACGCTTGAGCGGCTCAGGCCGACACGATCGGCAAGTTCCTGATGAGTCATGCCGTGCTCATGCGTGAGTTGCCAGAATGCTTCCGCCCGCTCGATCGGGTTGAGATCTTCTCGTTGGAGGTTCTCGATGAGCGCGAGCTCCGCGGCGGTTTGATCATCGATGCGGCGTACGATGGCAGGCAGCGGTGACAGGCCGATGCGTTGGGCGGCGCGCCAGCGGCGCTCGCCAACAACGAGTTGGAAGCCGCCTGCTGGTGCCTGCCTGACGACGATGGGCTGGATGAGCCCCGTCGATTTGATGGATTCGGCCAGCGATCGCAGCGCCTCTTCGTCGAAATGTTGCCGAGGCTGGGCGGGATTTGGGCGGATCTGGTCGGTGGCGATCATGCGGATTGGGTCGGGGTCCGTGATCCCGGGTGCTGGGTGATCTGATGAGCCGGGTTCCCGATGTGCGGCCAGCGGGGGGCTTGGTTCGGCGGGCGGGTCGATTCGGATCGGGGATGAGATGAGGCTCTGAAGACCTCGACCGAGTCGTCGCCGGGCCATCGCCGGCTGGGACGCGTCCTTGGGTGTTTGCATCGTTGGCTCTCCTTAGGGATGTGGCACTGGCGGTTGGGGTTGGGGGGTCTTGCCTTGGGGGGTGTCTGATGTTCCACGTGGAACCACCGTGCCATCGAAGAGCACCCCTTCGGTGTGGTCGCTGGGAACTTCCCGCAAGCAGGGTAGCTGAGGGCATCGTCGGCTCCGCAGGTGTTATGCCATGTTCCACATGGAACGTCAAACACGCCGAGGCGCCATCGCCCCAGTTATCGGTGCGGATCCGAGCCGTTGCTACCGGACCTGGGGCGGGACGCCCTCCAAGCGTTCGCCTTGAGTCGCAAGCCTTCCTGGCCGATACCCCGTCGTCTCGCCGCCATGGGGGGCTGGGGAGGGCCCTGCGAATGACCGAGCTCGCAGCACTATCAGTCGAGCAGGATCTCGTCGGTCGAATTGCTCAGGCCGAGCGCGACCTGGATTCGCTCCAACAGCAGCTCCAGCATTCGCACCGGTTGGCCACGGTGGGCACACTTGCGGCAGGGGTTGCCCACGAGATAAACAACATCATGACCCCCGTTCTCGCCTACGCACAGCTGGCCAAGGCGGATCCGCACGATGCCGCCCTGCAAGTCAAGGCCCTGGACCGAGCCATTGCCGGCGCCGAATCCGCGGCACGGATTGCCCAGGCCGTCCTCGGCTTCACTCGAACCGACGATGACCTCGAGCACGCCAACGTCTGCGAGGCAATTGACGCTGCGCTCGCCTGCCTGGCAAGGGACCCGAGCAAAGATGGGACCCAACTGGACATCTCAGTTGACCCAGCGGCCAACGTTCGCATCCCGCCTCTTGCGCTGCAGCACGTGCTCTTGAACCTGATCCTCAACGCGGTCACAGCCATGCGCCCCAAGCGAGGCTCGCTTCGGATTTCCGTTGCCCAGCACGCTGATGGCTCCACCCGGATAACCCTCGCCGACACCGGGCCAGGCATCCCACGTCATCTCCTGGCCACCCTCTTCGAGCCGTTCGTCACAAGTCCTGCCCAGGCGCACCATTCCACAGCGGCAGACCCAGCAACCAGATCAGGCCTTGGCCTGGCCGTGTGCAGGCGCCTCGTTGAAAACGTTGGTGGCAGCATCGAGGCCCGCTCGAATCCAGGTGAGGGAGCAGCGTTCACAATTGCGCTGCCAACATTCGACCGACCCAATCCGAAAATATAAGTGCTCGCGTAGATATCATGATCGTGCGTGATAGAAGCCATATCGCGATGGAACGCGACATGTACGCTAGTAGATCGGATGAGTCATGGCGACACGTTGCGATCCTCTGATCTACGAGCATGATCTATCTCGATCGTGGCTGGTTCTCGTAGTTGGCTATCGATGGCAGGAGGGGCAGCTTCCGTTGGATGGCCAAGGGGAGCTTGGCGGAGTTAGTGAATCAGCTCAGGGGAGGAATTTCATGCACGGTGATGAGTAGGAAGCGGGGGCTGGTGGCCGGGTTCGGGTGGCTGCGCACGCTGGGATCGGGGTAGTCGATACGATCATAGCCATGGCTGAGGCCGTCCAGCGCCTGGAGCGATTGCGGCAGGGACGCGTTCGATCGGAGGCGGATCCGTCGATCGGCGGGCTGGTATCAGGCGTGGCCCAACGCGCCGCGCGAACGCAGCGCCGCCTCGGCGCCCTGACCGACGTTTGGGAGTCTCTAGTGCCCGCCGAGATCGTCGCGCGCACTCGACTGACTGGCTTGCGTGGTGGTGTTGCGCGCGTCGTCGTAGATTCCGCATCGACTGCGTACGAACTCGATCGAATGCTGCGCGGAGGGCTGGAGCAGCAGTTGCGGCGGCGCTTTCGCGGCACCCTCATGCGAATCAGGATCAGCATCGGCGAACGACATGACCGGGGATTCCAGCCGGAACGGACTGATCGGCCCCAAGCGAGGTGACCGCCGAGGTGCGCGCACCGGGATGGTAGGTGGTTGCCCGTTCTCGGTTGTCGCGTACAGGGTCTCGGCCGATCGGTAAGAAGCGCTGGCGGATCGCCGGCGGCTGCGCGGACACCCCCAGGGATCGAGATGAGCGCCGTGACGATGGTGGCGGGATTAACCGGCCGGCCTGATCGGTGACTCGGTCTGGGGCGTTATTTGGCAGGCTTTCATTCGGCGTTGAATGCCCGCGAACTCTTATGAATGGCGGTATTCTCCAGAGGCGACGGGCTCGGTAGGCGGTTCGGTCGGATCGATACTCGGGAATCTTGGCTGAGGGACGCGCCATGTTCAGCAGACTCGTCACAACCACGCTTACTGCTCTTGTCCTGGCCACGGGTGTGCGTGGGCAGCCTGCTGAATCTACAGCGGATGTCCGGGAATCAGTGGTCAAGGTATTCTCCACGAGGCATTACCCGGATCTTGGCAGGCCTTGGTCCAGGCATCCGCCCGATAACGTCACGGGCACCGGAATCGTCCTCGAAGGCAAGCGCATCCTCACGAATGCGCATGTCGTCAAATATGCCGGACAGGTGTCCGTACAGCCGTTCCGATCCGCTGACAAGTATCGAGCAACGGTCGTCGCAATGGCACCGGGAATCGACCTGGCGGTATTGGAGCTCGACGATGAATCGTTCTTCGACAGCCATGGCCCGGCGCCCCTGTCCGACGGACTCCCCGATGTGGGCGACTCGGTGAATGTCTTCGGCTATCCCAAAGGAGGCGACGCCCTTTCGATTACCGAGGGCGTCGTTTCGCGAATCGAGTTTGCGAGTTACTACTATGAAACGCTGGGTCTACGCATTCAAGTTGATGCTGCGCTGAACCCTGGCAATAGCGGTGGTCCGGCGGTCGCGAACGCCGAGGTGATCGGTCTCGTTTTCAGCGGTATCAAAGAGGCCGAGAACATCGGGTATGTGATTCCCACCGAGGAGATTCGCTCTTTCCTCCAGGACATCGAGGATGGGACCTACGAGGGTCGGCCGCAGCTGTTTGAACGGACACAGACGCTTGAGAATCTGGCGCTGCGAGCGAAGCTGGGGCTGGCCAAGGATACCACCGGCGTAATGATCATCGAGACTCGCCGCGACGATCCAGATTATCCATTGCGTCCCTGGGACGTCATCACAGCAATTGGCGATTACGACATCGACAATGCCGGCATGGCCATGATCGACGATAACTTACGTCTCCAATACCGGTACCTCGTGCCACGTCTCGCCAGCGATGGCACCGTTGCGGTCTCCGTATACAGGCAAGGTGAATCGTTGATGCTGGACGTACCGATTCAGGCTGGTGCGAACAGGCTTGTGAAGTACCTCGGGGGAGATCCGCCTTCATATTTCATTTATGGCCCATTGGTATTCACACCGGTGTATGCCGGCTATGCTCGGCACCTCAGTGCGGAGTACCTGGTCCGAGTCTCCAACCCGATTGCAACGCGAGGCGGAGCTAACCGGGACTTCGAGGGCGAAGAGCTCGTCGTCGTCCCCGCGCCGATGTTCCCCCACCCGATCACCAAAGGCTATCAGGTCAGATATGCGCCGGTCCTGGCGATGGTGAACGGCGTCAAAGTTCGCAACCTGCGACATCTCGTTGAGACACTACGTGATCTCGAGGATGAGTTCGTTGTCTTCGAGTGGGCGGATGAGGGAACGGAGACCTTCGTCTTTCGGCGAAGCGAGATCGTGGAATCGACAGACGAGATCCTTGAACTCAACGGCATTCGCGCCCAGTACTCCAATGATCTGCGCAGCACTTGGCTTGCCGAGTAAAAGAAGCATCGGGATGTGTCTGGCTCCTCCGAGGATCGGTTAGCTCATCCCGCCTGCTCAGGTATCGTCCACTTCCGATGATTCTAAAGGGACGTTCTCGATGACAATCTCCTGATACCACAGCTCCGTGACGTTCAAGCTCCGTTCTGCCACACTCAGGCTTGGTCGCAGGATGATGTCAACGCGGTCTGATCCAGCGAGCGATGGTCCGGGCCACCACGGTTGTGTATCAATCTCCTCGATCCCTCCACCCTTCACTGCGGTGAGATAGCCGACCCTCATCTCTTGGCCACCGGCACGCAGCAGGATCTCAAACGCAAGGTCAACTGGAGGCCGTCGCACGACGATCGACCCACCGATGTCAACGGAATTGTGGTTGTCGTCCCATCGCAGCGGCTTGACAACGATCGCCGCTCGCACGCCATCAGCAAGCCGCTCGTCGGTGACCGCCCTCACCACTTCGGTTAAGCGGTCGACGACGGTC
>JAPUKX010000056.1 GCA_027295435.1 Planctomycetota bacterium
TTGCTGTCATTCTCGTTTCCCCAGGGGCGGCCTGATGTGATCTCCCCTCAGGGTGGAACGACGGTCCCTGTCGTTGTTGAAGCGGTGACGGCCCAACCCGAGCCGGACACAGGGGTGCTGCACGTCGATTCCGGCGCCGGCTTCGTCGCATTGCCGATGATGCAGGCTGAGCCCAATCATTACGATGCGGTCTTCCCCGCCGTCGATTGCGGCACCCAGGTTGCGTACTACTTCAGCGCCGAGACCACGACCGGGCAGGAAGTGGTTTCGCCCCCCGGAGCGCCCGCCAACAGCTTTGCGGCTCTCAGCGCCACCGGACTGCAGGTCGTTTTGGAGGACGACTTCGAGGCCGATAGCGGCTGGGTCGTCGGCGCCCCGGCTGACGACGCCTCGACCGGCATCTGGGAGCGCGTTGATCCGGTCGGCACTCCTGCTCAGCCTGCCAACGACCACACTCCCGATCCCGCAACGATGTGCTTCGTCACCGGCCAGGGCTCGCCCGGCGGTCCGATCGGTGCGAACGATGTCGATAACGGCCAGACCACGCTGACCTCGCCGGTCATTGATCTTTTAGGCGCCCCCAATGCTACGATCAGCTATTGGCGGTGGTACTCCAACGATGAGGGCGCTTCGCCCAACGCGGACGTCTTCGTCGTGGACATCTCCAACAACAACGGATCAACCTGGACCAACGTGGAGACGGTCGGTCCAGGCGGTCCGCAGACCTCCGGCGGGTGGATCTTCCGTCAGTTCGGCGTCGCCGACTTCGTTGCGCCGACCGCCCAGGTACGCGTGCGGTTCATCGCCTCCGATGAGGGCTCAGGCTCCTTGGTCGAGGCCGCGGTGGATGACTTCACGGTGAGCGAGGTCTTGTGCGACCGGTCGATCCCCGGGGACCTGGACGGTGATGGAACGGTCGGCATTTTGGACCTGCTGAGCCTTCTCGCCGATTGGGGTCCATGCCCTGATCCGCCCGATGTGTGCCCAGCCGACCTTGACGGCGACGGCAGCGTCGGCATCCTTGACCTGCTCACGCTTCTTGCCAATTGGGGCTAAGTCGGTTGCAGCCCAAGTGTCGCGGTTCGTCACGGACGCTACACCTGATCAGTAAGCGCTCCAGGTAAAGGCAACTCCGAGGCACCAAGCAACGCAGACTGTATAGGCGGGCTCGCGGATCAACGTTCCTGCCTACTGTCTCTTGCCCAATGCCCACTGCCTCTCCAGGTAGACGTGTCGCGATTGTCGGTGGCGGCCTTGCCGGCATTGCGGCTGCGATCCGGCTCGTCGAAGCCGGTTACAAGCCCATCGTCATTGAGAGCCGAAAGATGCTCGGCGGGCGGGCGACAAGCATCGTCGATCCACGCACCGGCGAGCTCATCGACAACTGCCAGCATGTGGTGCTCGGTTGCTGCACCAACCTGATCGACCTGTACGACCGGCTGGACGTGCTCGACAAGATCCAATGGCACCGGACGTTGTACTGGACGCACGCCAACAGAGAGATCGATCGTGTCAGGGCCGCGCCGCTGCCGGCGCCGTTTCACCTTCTGCCTTCATTTGCGCGCATGCGCTTGCTCAGCCGCGCCGAGCGGCGAGAGGTGCGGCGCGTCATGTGGCGGATCATTCGTCTGGGTGGCCCGGGCCGGTTGACCTGGAGTGGCCTAACGTTTGGGGAGTTCCTGGACCACTGCAAACAAAGCGACTCGGTGACCCGCAAGTTCTGGAACGTCATCATCACCAGCGCGTGCAACCTCGATGTCAAGCGAGTGGGCGCCGCCTACGCGATTCAGGTCTTTCAAGAGGGGTTCCTTGCCAATCGTTGGTCGTACACGATGGGGCTGCCAACGGTGCCGCTGGTGGCGCTGTATGAACCCGCGAAGGACCTGCTGAGAGCCAACGGCGGCGAGGTTTGCCTCGGAACCTCCGCCAAGGCGATTGCGTTCGACGGCCGAGGAGTGACGGGCGTGGTCACGGCGGATGGATTCATCGAGGCTGCGGCGGTGGTCAGTGCCGTCCCCTTCGACCGCCTCGACAAGCTTGTCTCCAACGCGATGCGCACCAGCGACACGCGCTTGCAGTCGCTGGGGCGGCTTGAGGTCAGCCCGATCCTCGGAGTCCACTTGTGGTTTGAGCATACGATCATGGACTTGCCGCATCTGATCCTTGCCGACCACGATGTGCAGTGGCTGTTCAACAAGGGAACCGATGAGCTTGGACGACAGCACATTCACGCGGTCATCAGCGCTGCCGATGAGTGGATGGGGCTGACGGAAGGTCAAATAGTTGAGCGGGTGGTGCGCGATGTGCATCGAGCGCTTCCCAGAGCGGTGGGCATGCAGCCGACTCAGGTTCGTTGCATCAAGGAGAGGCGGGCGACGTTCGCAGCCACCCCGGGGTCGGAATCGTATCGCCCCTCGGCCGCCCCTGGGTATGCCGGCGGAGAAGGAATCGGGAACCTCTTCCTGGCCGGTGACTGGTGCGACACCGGTTGGCCGGCCACGATGGAAGGCGCTGTCCGCAGCGGCTACGCGGCTGCCGCAGCGCTCAGCAGTGTCGGCGGCGTCATCGAGGACATACCCCCCGGATACATCGCCCGCAGGCTTGGCCTGCGCTGAGCCGCGCCGTCCTCCGAGCGGGTGTCCGCCTCTGCTCAATCCTCCCCCGCGAACGCCCGTCCATGATGAAAGCCATGAGAATCTGGGAAAGAACGGGATTGACTTTTGCCGCCGACGTGGCACACTGATTTATACGGCCGAACGGGGACGTGAATCTCAGCACCTCTGACCACACCCCGGCCGATCCGTGACAGCCACACTCGGAAGCTCCCGACAGAGCCCTTCAGGGCGTGGCCGCTTCGTCACAAGCTCAAGCACGCTGAGCCGATGCCGAGGCGCAAGATTCTCAGCGAGTAGGCCTGCGTGTGAGCGGATGAAGTTTTGCTCGATCAATGCGAACAATTCGAGGATCCATCCCGTCATTGTCGCCCAGCAGAACAGGTTCATCCTCACCTAACGGTTCACCGCAAATGTCTGTACCATCGGAACGACGGAGTTTTCGGCACCCACAACCCGACGGACGCCCGTTTTCCTTCCTCGAGGTCTCATGATTCCCACAAAGCCCACAATAATCCTGCCTACGAAGAATAGACAGTATCTGTTGAAACGCTCCATTGAGGATGTCCTCAATCAGTCCTGTACTGATTTTCATCTTCTCGTCGTCGACCATGATTCCTGCGACGCAACCAGAGATGTAGTTGAGCGATTTCGCGACCCTCGCGTTCACTACATCCACCATGTCGGCTATCACGATGCCGCGTGGTCTCCGAAGAATGCCGCATTGGAGAACCTCCCTGC
>JAPUKX010000057.1 GCA_027295435.1 Planctomycetota bacterium
CCGATCCCGCCCGTGATCTGCAGAGCATCGATGTTGAGTGTGCCGAGTCCCGTCAGGAGCCAGCGGTCATCATCGACAAAACCGTGCAGCCCAATGGAGCTGAGCCCCTCACGGTAGAACGTTTCCAGGAAGACTCCCTTGGGTGACCCATCCAATTCGAAGCTCGCCTCATCACGAGCTTCGGTTGTCAGCGGAATGGAAAGCTCACCGGGAAACGGTAGAGTCACAAAATGAAACAGCCCGTCGCTGGGCAATTCACCCTCGATTGATTGAAACTGGTAGGTAAAGCCCGGCGATCGTCCGGCAGGCGAGAACGCTCGCAACGACTCGATACGCTTGTTGCTCGACGGATCTCCCGCCAGGGACGTGCCGAAGAGGGCCGGCGTGCTGACCGACAACCGCCGTGAGACGTCAACCTGATTCAGAGCGCGATACTGACCGATGGTGAGCGCACTCCGGTCGTCGATCTGCCAGGTGAGAAAGGCGTCTTCGAAGCGGCCGCTGCGGTCGCGCAACGTCCCATCGCTGCGGGTTTGGAGGCTCCCCATTCGCCACTCGACGAAGTAGGACAGAGAATCCCCGATCGGCCCGCCACTAATCAACTCCACCTTGCTCAGGAAACGCTCGCTGAAATCCCTGGAGATCTGTTCTTCCAGAAGCGTGGTAACCCAAACCGCCACCGGGGCCGTGTTAATCCTGTCTTGCTCGAGTGCCGCGGGCATGCGGTAGCCGCGTGCGAGGAAAGCCATCCCGTTGATGTTCAACTGGGGAGGGACCGAGTGGCAGGAGGTACAACTGGTGTTGTACGTGCGGGCAAATTGCGGTGTGGCGTGGGCGGGCGGCGCGGTATAGGCGACGCTGATCGCCGCGAGTCCGAACATTGCCGCTGCGCGAACACCGCGGGGAACGTATCGGCCGCGTGTCATTTCTGCCTCCATGGTAGATTGCTCATGAGCGGGATTCGACGATCAATCGGCCGCGCATGAGCCGGGGGTGAATCGAGCACAGGTAGATATACGTTCCCGGCTGCGGCGCGGTGAATCGCAAGACGACGGTGTCGCCGAAGTAGGTCATGCGTGTTTTGAGGCCCAACTCTGCGATGGTCAGGTCGTGCTTCATCCCTGCGTCACGGTTGCGCAGCACGAGTTCGACCGTCTCCCCGGTGCGGACCATCAGGGTGGGGTTGTCGAGCCACTGCGAAGGGTCGGCAGCATCCCGTTGGCGGAATGTCATCTGCTGCGCGATCAGCTCGATGCGGATCACCCCCTGCGCGCCGGTGGCACGACCCATCAGTGCGGTCCCCATCAGGATGACAAGCCCCAGCCCGACCAGCAGCGACACCCCGGTCACGCTTCGTCTTTGTCGCATCGTCATCGATCAGTCTCCGGAGAATTCATCTACTTCGTTCCGATGGAATCGGGACTCCATCTACATTGCCACCAGCAGACTGGTGGCGTACATCAGCCCAAAGCCGGCCGCCAAACCGCCGAGGTTCGGCAACGGCCTGAGCACGCGAGCGACGGCCTCACCCGCCGCCATTTGACGGAAGATCTCGTAGACAACCTGGAGGATGGCCCCGGCGCCGATCGCGAGAAACAGAACAGACCACAGCGGCGAATAGGCGAACGCACCGACCCAGCCGCCCACGATCGTCGGCCCCCCGGCGAGCAGGCCGAGCCACCCGAGGTGCGTCACGCGCACACCCACCCGAGCCAGAGGTGACACGATGGCCAACCCTTCGGTGATGTTGTGCAGCGTGAAGCCGACGATGAGCATCGTTCCCAGTGAAAGGGCGCCGAGGTTGAACGCCGCGCCAATGGCCAGACCCTCGCCCAAGTTGTGCAGGCCGATGCCCAGCGCGATGAAGTAGGCCAAACCGAGGCTCTCAAATCCAGGCCCGCGGCGGGTGGCTCTCTCCTGCATCCAGCCGCCGGCGGCAAGCAGCAACAACATCGTTCCAACGAGGCCGAGCACGATCAGGGCGGGACCTTGGTAGACCTCCGGAAGCTGTGTGGAGGCTTCCAGCGCCTCAGCCACCGCATCGATGGCGAGAAACACAAGCAGACCAACGGTAAAGCACAGCAACACGTTGATGGTGCGCTCGCCGAGCCTTCGAATGAGCGGATACCACATCAGTCCGAGATACACGGGGATCAACCCCACCAGCACGCCCAGCAGCGCAAAGAGCCCGAAATACCGAGCCGTGGCCGTCGGTGAAACGACAGCGACCTCGATGGTGGTGCCGAAGGTGACTCCGGTCTTGGAGATCAGCACGACTTCGTGCGCTTCGCCCTGGACCCAGGGGTACTCCAACCAGATGACCGCCCGTCCGAGGCGGCCGATGGTGCGGCGGCGCTCAAGCTCCTGTGCCCGGTCGTCGGGCAGCAGTTCCTCCAGGGCGGGATCGTTGGTCAGGCCGTGGCCGGCATCCATCCAAAAGGACCAGTACGCTTCGTCCACCAACACCTGGGCCACGGTGACGGGGTCGGGCCCGCCGTTGACCAGATGCAGCTCGATGAGGCCGGGCTCCGGGAGCACGGTGCGGACCACGGTGAGCTCCTCCACGGGCGGAAAGTCCTCCCCGCGCATACGGTCAAGCGGCTTGAGGACCGCGATCCCCCACAGCACGACGCCGAGTAGTCCAAGCGGAGCCACGGCGAGAAGGCCGGTGGCGGCCCATCCTCGCGAGGTGCTCGGGTTTCCCCGCTGTTGGTGGTCTGTCTGCTGGGGCGTGGTCATGTGTGCTCACCCGGGACCGTGGCTGATCAATGACGGCATGGCGCCGAGGTTGATTTCTCGTAGAGCCGCCAGCAGCGCGCCATGGTCCATCAGCGGCTGGTCCCCCAGGTATTTCCAGCGAATTCGGCCGTGCTTGTCGATGAGAAACGTGCCGTGGAGTTCTTGGCCGGTCGAGGCCAGATACGTGCCGTACCGCGCCGCCACGGCACGGTCCGGATCGGCAAGAAGCGGGAACGGTCGTTCACGACGGGCGACGACATTGGCCCGGTTGACGGAAGGACGATCGGAACTGACCGCCAGGATCTCTGCGCCCAGCCCGCGGATGGTTGCTGCGTCCTGTTCGAGCAACGCAAGCTGGTCTCGGCAGAATGAACAGACCACGCCCAAGTGGAAGACCAGCACCAGGTGCGCCTGGTCGCGGTAGTCAGACAGCCGGACCACGCGGTCATGTTGATCGACGAGGGCAAAGTTGGGGGCTGAGGCCAAGTCGAGTCCCCGGGCAAGCTGCTGCTGCGCGTCCTGCGCGGCGAAGAGTCCCATCCACCCCAGTTCCGCGAACTCACTCTGGTGAGAGTGGAACATGTACTGCCCGGGCCAACGGGGTCGGAACTCAAGGATTGCACGCTCGCCTTGGCACATCATTACCGTGTCGGTGTGCTCGCTGGTTTGGAGCTTGGTGCCCGTGCGAAACACGTCGAAGAAGCCGGCGTGCAGGTGAAACGAGTTGATCGGATCAAACTCGGTGATGTTGACCAGGTACACCCGCACGAGCTGACCGACCTTCACCGGGATCGGATGCCGCATGTAGTGAAAGGCCACGGTGTTGACCGCATAGACCTCGTTTTCGCCATCGAAGTTGGTGTCGAATCCGTTCATAACCATGACGAGTTCGCGCACCTCCCGGTTTTCCGGGAAGTCAGGGTTGCGGGTCTTGGCCACCTCCCGCAGCGCCCCCTCGTAGCGGTTCGGGTCGGGATCGACGATGAAGACGCCGTACATCCCTTTATGGATGTGCCGCTTGAGCGGGACCAAATGGCAGTGGTAGAGATGCAGGCCCACCGGCTCGGCCTCAAACTCGTAAATGAATTCCTCACCGGGCTGCACGTACTGGTCGGGGAATGTGCCGTCCATTTCGTACCGGTGCCAGCCGTGGAAGTGCATGGTGTGCGGATGTGAGGCGGCGTTGATGAATCGAATACGAACCAGATCCCCCTCGGTCGCCCGGATGGTGGGCCCTGGTACCTGCCCATTGATGGTCCAGGCGGGGAAGTAGACGCCCGGGGCGATCTCGATCTCGCGGTCCATGGCTACGAACTGGTATTCGCGAAGTCGTGTGCCGTTTGGTCGTCGGGTTTCGCGATAGAACGTGTTCGCAGCCCAGCGTTGCCCCGGTGGAACCTTGCCCGCCAACGTAGCTTTGTTGTAGTTGGTGAGAAAGGCGATCGGATCGAAGTACTCGTCGCTACGCACCTCACCGACGGTGCCCAGGCCGCCCATGCGGTGGGCGCGCGGGTGGCCGGGGGCGATTCCCGGAAAGTCCTTGGCGCGGGTTGATCCGTTGGTTTGTCCGAGGATGGCCGGTGCCGCCCAGGCCGCACCAAGGCTGGCGGCGCCGCTAGCGGCCAGGAACGCGCGGCGGCTTGCTCGGCTCGGCCGCGGCTTGTTGCTTTGTCTGACCACGCCGTCGTCCTTCATCGGTCCGTCACTCCAAATCAAGTCCGCCAGTCTCGGCCGTATGCCTCTCGGCGAATGACTCCATGTGCTGCAAAGTGACCTCTCCGACGTGGTGCTCGATGCCCTCGGCATCGGGACCGGCGTCGGGCTCGGGCACGCCCAGCGCGACCAGAAAGCTGAAGACGATCTCGTGACGCCGGCGACTCTCCGCGGCGAGCCGCTCCCCTTGGGCGGTCAGCCGGATCGGACGGTACGGCTCGGTCTCCACAAGCTGCTCCTGGAGTAGCCGGGCGACGATTCGGCTGACCGTGACGTGCGAGACGCCCATGTGTCGGGCGAGATCCTTCACGCGACACTCGCCACGGCGATGCACGATGTCCGACACCGCTTCGACGTAGTCCTGGGCCGTCTCCATGGCATGGTCGGCCCGGACCTTGCGGAAGGTTGGGACAGGCCGTGACATTCGATGATGGAGCCAGCGACGTTGCGTCATGCCAAGCGATCCGAACGATGAACGAGCAGATTGTAGCACT
>JAPUKX010000058.1 GCA_027295435.1 Planctomycetota bacterium
AGACCCAGCGTGGCATGTTGGTCAGCATCGCGCGGCGCTTCACGTACTCTTTGGATGTATGGCGACACATAGGACCGAAATTGCGGATGGAGTTGATCCGTATCGCTTGGAATCACGACCTCTGGAGCCGCTGCCAGCCACCGCCACCCCAGATATCCTCCGACACCGAGGACCGTGACACCCAACAGCACGATGATGCCCACCGGCCGTCGTGCTCCGCGTGCCGGCGTGCCATCACGTGCACGATCATCGTGCCGTCTGAACTCCTCCGGCTGGGTCCGCGACCTCGTTCGTTTGGCCCGTGGTTTCTTCGTCAATTCAGCGTCTCGTTGCGAGATTGTCCACGACCGACGAGCGGACACACCGCTCGCGATCTCCACTTCAGCTTCTTGGAACCGCTGCGGCGGCTCGTGTCAGGACCAATCATACGCCATCGGTGAGATCATAAGATGGACCTTTCTCCGTGGGGCTGGCGGGATCGACGGTCAGGAGGTGCGCTTCGAGGGCTCCGGTGCGATACCATCTCCCAAGATGCGCGGATGAGGAGCAAAGTGCATGAACGTCTGTGTCATCATTCCTGCCGCGGGTCGAGGCGCGCGGTTCGGACAATCGGACAAGCTAAGCCAGGAAGTCGGCGGGCGGCCGCTTCTGATGCGCACCGTGGAGCTGTTCACGAAGCGAGATGAAGTCAGATCGATTATCGTCGCCGGGCCCCCCGAAGCATTGGAAGATTTCAAGAATCGGTACGGCGCCCCACTCGGATTTCACGGGGCCGCCATCGTGCAAGGCGGTCGGTTGGGGCGCTGGGAAACCGTCCGCAACGCCCTTGAGGCTGTGCCCGAAGGCTCCACCCACATCGCCGTGCACGACGCCGCCAGACCAGCGGTGAGCAAGCAGCTTCTTGATCGTGTATTCGAAGCGGCCCGCACACTCGCTGCGGTCATTCCCGCCGTGCCGATCGCCGCGACGCTCAAGCGGGCTGCGGATGAGACGATCGATGTGGCGGACCACCAGGGCGATGCGCTGGCCGACGCAATCCTCGGCGAGCCCGGGCGGCAGTCCATCGCGGCCCGCCAGGTCATCGAGACCGTGGACCGTAGCGGGCTGGTCGAAGTGCAGACGCCTCAGATCTTCGACGCCGACCTGCTTCGCCGCGCCTACGCGCAGGACGACCTGAGTCACGCCACGGATGACGCCTCTCTTATCGAGCAGCTTGGGGAGCCGGTCTACGTGGTCCAGGGCGACGTGCGGAATATCAAGGTCACGACGCTCGCAGATCTGAAGTTGCTGCGCTCGATCCTCGGTGTCAAGCCGCCGTCCGAGAGGCCGATTCATAAACGCTTCTGAGCGCCACTTGCTTGCACCCGCCCGACACCGGCCGGCTCACCAGGACGTAAATCACAGAGCTGGCAGCGAGCCGGGCCGTGTCGGCCCGGTGGACCCCCGCATACCCGATGCGCCGGCAACCGGCACAAGAACACCCAGGAAGCCCACGGACTGGAATCCGTAGGCTTCGGCTTGCAGCAGTTCGGCGTCTCGACGTTTACCTCACGGGCACGGGCCCCAGTTGGCGAGCAGCGTCAGCAGGTCGAGGATGCCGACGGTGCCGTCGCCGTCGAAGTCCGGCGGTCCGGCGGGGTCGCTGCCCCAGGCAGCCAACAGGGCAAGCAGATCGAGGATACCGACCACCCCATCACTGTCGAGGTCGCCGGGAGTGCATGGCGGCTGGGGCGGGACACCGCTAATGGTGACCGAGTCGAACCAGTGGGTCCGGATCGTCTCCCACACAATGTTGTAGCCCAGCGCCACGTATGCGGTCGTTGACTCCTCCACGACCAAGGGTTGCTCGTGCGAGTATGCCGACCAGCCTTCGAGCCCGGTGTAACCGATGAGCGCGAAATCACCTTCGACCTTCGGCGGCGCGAGTCCGATGTAGGCCACCACTTCCCAATTGTTGATCTCCGATGGGAAGCTGAACAACTGAAACTCCAGCTCGATGTCCCAGGTACCGGGGGTCAACTCAATCGGCCGCTGAATCCATACCGTGCCGTCGTCGTGCAAGCCGTTCGCCGTGACATCGAGCGACCATACGCCGTCGTGGGCCTGCTCAGGTGAAAGATTGACGGAATAATCCAGCTGTGGGCAATCAGGCGGCGTCTGGCAGGGCAGATATGCGTGATCAGTCCAGGGGCCGAAGCCGGCCTCGAAGCTCTCGAAGATGGTCTCGCCGTGGACCGCCGTCATGGCGAGGGTTGGAGACAAGACCAGCGCGGCAAATCTTGCCTTGGATGCCAGGATGCTCATAACTTCATTTCCTTGGTCACTGCGTTGCGTCCGCGTCCCGCACCGGACCCGCGCGGCGTATACACCATGAATAGTGTTTCATTGGGGTACCCCTGTGGTTGCACGTGGGCCTCAGCGCCAGTTGGAAAGCAGCACGAGCAGGTCGAAGATGCCGACGGTGCCGTCGCCGTCGAGATCAGCGGGGCAGCCTTGGGGCGGATCAGGACACGGCCCCCAACTGCTCAGCAGGATCAGCAGATCAAGTATGCCAACCATTCCATCGCCGTCGAGGTCGCCGGGCGTTTCCCCTACCACGGGTTCGCCAGCGATCACGAACGCCGCGCCGAAGAGGTTGTCAGCCTCCGAGCCGACGGCCGCGACGAGGAAGTCGAGTGCGCCATCGCCGTTGAGATCGCCGAACGGGACCGCATCGATGCCGAAGAGGAAATTATCTTCAGTTGCGGTGAATTGGCGAATGAGCGAACCGTCGGCGCCGGAATAGAGCGATGCGCGTCCTGAATTCACGCCACCGCCGTCGGTGGCAAGTCCGCCGATGATGAGATCCGCCTGGCCGTCGCCATCGATATCTTCGATCATTCGTCCGGAGCCGAAAGAGGTGCCTTTGGGTCCGTTGATGGTCATGATCTCGGTCCCGTCGAGACCCGAGAAGATGCGAACTCTGTTCGATAATCTTTCGCCCATGAAGATATCGCTGAACCCGTCACCGTTGTAGTCCTGTCCGGAATCGATGCGATCGCCGTCAAAGGGACCGCCTAGATCAACATTCTCAATTGAGTACAGCAAGGTTGCACCACCCTTTGCATAGCTGAAGACCTGGATGCGCCCCGGTCCGTTTTGGTCGTAGCGGGAGCCGATGGCCAGTTCGTCGCCGGGTTTGCCGTCGATGTCGCCGAGGAATGCGAGGCCCGTACCAAACCGCCACGCGGGCTGTAACGGCGGCGAGATGGACTGGATCAGCGAGAAGTCATCAGCTGAGTGGATGAATACTTCTCCGATGGTCTGGACCGGCCAGCCAACACCAGTGGCGCCGAACACGAGATCCTCAACGCCGTCGCCGTTGAAGTCGCCCTGTGTGGCGACGGCGTATCCAAAGCTGCTCTCTCCAACGGCGTCGACCAATGAATGGAGGACCACTCCGTCAGCGCCAGAGAAGACGTATACCTGGGTGATGTCTTGGAAGGCGAACGGCGCTCCGGCGACAACTTCATCGACGCCATCGCCGTTGATGTCGTCGATGACCCCAAGCGAAAAGCCTGTTATGGCGGAGGGTTCTGTTTCGCAATAGGTCCAGATCTCCGAGCCGTCAGCTCCGGAGTACACCGTGACCCCGCCCCTGAAGTTGCCCAGGAACGTACGCGCCACGGCGAAGTCGGTCACGCCGTCGCCGTTGGCGTCGCTCAGCGGAGTCACGTACCAGCCGAAAAAGTCTCCGTGTTCATCGCTCTCAGCCATGACAAGTATGTCCAGGTCCTCGACAAACTGGGCCGTCGCGTTGCCATTGCAAGCCAGGAGCGATGCAAAGCACAAGGCGGCAAGCGTTGCGTGTTTCATTGTTTCGTCCACTTTCTGATTGGTCCTGACGAGTCTGATGGCGAGACGAACGCCGAAAACGCTGATCTACCCCCAATTGGCAAGAAGCGAGAGCAGATCGAAGATGCCGATGGTGCCGTCGGCGTCGAGATCAGCCGCACAATCGCAGCAAGGAGGACATGGACCCCATGAGGCGAGCAGTATCAGCAGGTCGATCACACCGACAGTGCCGTCGCCATCGAGGTCGCCGGGGATTTGGGAATCTGGAATGCCAGCCATTACCAACGCTTGCCCTAAACCCCCCGCGGCGCCCATCGCGCTGACCACGAAGTCGATCGCCCCGTCACCATTGAGATCGCCCACGGGCGCTGCGTCCGCACCAAAGCGCATGTCGGCAACCGTCGGCGTCATGGTCCTAAGGAGTGAGCCGTCTGCGCCAGAGTAGAAGAACACACGTCCCGCGAGGTCAGCTCCAGTACCGTCGGTTTGGGCTCCCACGAGCAGGTCAGGAACACTGTCGCCATTGATGTCGCCGATCATTCGGCCGGGACCAAACGAAGCGATCTCTTCGTGCTGGATCGTGAGAATGACTGATCCATCCGCCCCCGAGAACACGCGCGCTCGGTTGAGTCTGCGCTCACCGAGGAAGATATCCGGCGTGCCGTCTTGGTCGAAATCACGTCCTCCGTCGATCCGTTCGGATTCGAGCGGTATCCCCTGGTCAATATCGTCAATTGTGAACTCATGCACCGGTTGCTTTCCATCGTAGGAGAAGACATGGATGCGACCTTCCGGACCGAAATCCTGAGCAAGACGATCACCAATGGCTAGGTCGTCGCGGCCGTCTTTGTTGACATCGCCAATGAAAGCGATCCCCGTTCCGAAAAAGAACGCCGGCGGGGTAGGCGGATCGATTGTGAAGAGAAGCGTCAGATCGTCGCCGGAGTGCACAAATACTCGACCGGCGCCGTTGTCGACGTTAATGCCGCTGAACACCAAATCGGGAACTCCGTCGCCGTTAAAATCGCCGCCCGTAGCGACACTGTGTCCATATGTGTCGAACTCTACTGGACCAGCAAATGTGTGAATGATTGCACCGGTGGCGCCCGAAAAGACGAGAAGCCGTCCGCCTGGCAAGGCCGGATTCCAAGGTCCTCCGGCAACGATCTCATCAACGCCGTCGCCGTCTACATCATTCATTCGATCAAGTGAGAAGCCAAGGATCGCTGATGCAGTAGGAATGGTATAGCTCCATATCTGTGACCCATCAGCTCCAGAATGAACAGAAATCCTGCCTCGAAAACTGCCGCCGAAAGGCGCCGCCACTGCGAAGTCGTCTACACCGTCACCGTCGGCATCGTCTGCCGAAGTCACGAGCCATCCATACAGCGCGCCGCTCTCGAACCCTTGTGCTGTGGCGAGCACTTCGCACTCGTCCTCGACCCACTGCCCCGTAGCGGTTGGACCCCAACAAAGGACCGACACCAGTCCCGCCCCCAGCAATGACCGCAGTTTGTCACTTGCACACATTTCAAGATCTCCGTTCTTCTTTGTCAGCATCTCCGCGAGGAATGAAGATGATTTCGTGGGATAGCACTTCGCTAAACCGGCAGTCCGTGCCACGGCCGGTGTACAAACCTGCTTGCGAATCACCCCCACTTAAGGAGGAGGATCAGCAGATCAGACGCAGCAACGGTGCAATTCTCGTCGAAGTCGGCGGGGCAGGCTTTACACGCCCCCACCTTCCCGGCAGGGCCAGCAAGCAGGTCGAGAATGCCGACGCGATGCTCATGGGCATCCGCCCGCTGCCAGCAAATCCAACCTCTTGACACAGCGCGATTCGCGGTTGGGCTGACTATCGGACCCATACGGCGTTGTCACGGCGACGGATGCGTCGAAGAACTGGGAAAGTTCGATAGTACAGGTTCAACCATCGGTGGCGTACTTCTGCTATCAGACAAGCTCAAGCTCAGCAGCGCTGTGCCGGCAATGGCGACTTGGGAGATCACGGACCTCGCTGGCACCATCTTGCTCTGAAGCGCCTGATCTGAGTTCGCCTCGAACTGAACAACGGGCTCGTTACGCATCCGCAGCGCGGCAAGTCCAAGTTCGTTCAAGCTGTTCAGCGAACTCCCGCAAAGCGCATGGTGCATCGCCGCTCACGCGCACGGACCCCAGTTCGCAACCAGCGCAAGCAGATCGAGGATGCCGACGGTGCCGTCGCCGTCGAGATCAGGAGGCCCGCCGGGGTCGGTGCCCCAAGCCGCGAGCAGCGAGAGCAGATCGAGGATGCCGACCACACCGTCGCCGTCGAGGTCAGCCGGGCACGGCGAAAGCGGTCGGCAGGAAACGGTGGCGGTATACCGGCTGGTGAAGGCTCCAGCCTCGATGAGCTCGCCCCTGTCATCAAGGCATCCAATACCGTGGTGGATGGGTGCGACATCGGTGCCGGGAGCGACGAACAGGTAGTAGGTTCCCGGCTGCACCGCCAGCGACGCTGAGGCGGCGCGGCAAGCACCGCCGTAGGCCGCAGCAGCGACGGTGTAGCTTGTGTCACAGCGTCCGGTGACGATCGAAAGTTGCGAGGGGAATTCCGATGTGACCGTCCAGGTGATCTCAGCCGGCTCGTCCAACGTGATTTGGTACCAATCCGTGTCTCGGATGAAGAGGGTCCACGCGGTGCCGCACACGATCTCGCCGCAGGAGATGGGGGTGAAGGCGGGCTCATCGAGGTTGCAGCCATCATTGATCCGGTCGAAGCACTGAATGCCCTCGGGCTCCGGCGTCGCACCGTCTGGACACGCAGGCAGCTCACACCGCTGGACGTCACAGAGCATCGCGGCGTGGCCGGCGCAGATCGGATCCCACGGTCCAGCGCAGCAGAACCCGTCGATCGCACAGATGAAGGAGCAGCATTCTTCGTTATCGCAGCCCGGGGTATCGTGTGGCTGGAAGCAGCTTCCCTTGCCGGGACAGGGCTGTTCTTCGCAAATCTTCCCAGCGATGAGGGCACAAGTCTCGTCCCACCCAAGTTTCGAACAGCAGATTGGGTTGATGTCGCATACTTCGGCGCAACACGCTTCATCGTCACACCCCGGAGTGCCATTGGGTTCGTAGCAATCGCCTGCATCGGGCTCGCCACACGCCTCGAAGCTTCCGGCAACGTTGCCGGCGGTTGTTCGCCCGGGGCCCGCCGCATCCTGCGCTCCCCCTGTGGCGACAGGGCCATCGGAACGCCCGGTAGAGGACAACTCCGCCGCCTCCCCTACGCCGGCGATCGCCAGGGTGAGATCGGTCGCGTCGATGCGCCCGTCTGCGTTCCGGTCGTTCACGAAGCCGCCCACCGGCACGGCATCGACGGTTCTCTGCTGCTTCCAACGTGCACCAGATCCAGACCCCCACGAGGTAAGGCGAGGCTTTGACAACACAAACGGAGGCGCGGTCGCGGATGCAGCGCCACCCTGCGGCGTCTGGTTCTCCAGGATCACCACATGGTGCAAGCCGATGTTCGCCACCACCAGATCAATGTCACGGTCGCCATCAATATCAACCGGCAAGACGACCCGGGGGAAGCCGCCAAGCACGAAAGTCTGCTCCGGCGTGGCGAAACTCGGCGCTCGGTTGCCTTCATTGTGCAGGAGGCCGACGGCTTGTGTGCTGAGCGGGTTGGAGCCCCAGGCCAGATCGACATGGCGATCACCGTCGAAATCGGCGCTCGCGACGTACCAGGGACTGCCGCCAAGCTCAGGCAGGAGGGAGGTTTCGACCACGTCATGGAAGGTTCCAGTGCCGTCATTCAGCAGCACGAGCAAACTGGCATTGGAGGTAAGGCCTCCGGCCTTCGTGACGATATCGAGATCACCGTCTCGATCAAAATCGGCAACGGTTACGCCTGACAGCGCCCCGTCGTTGGCGACGGCAACCTGCACCGCCGGCGAGAACGTCGCCTCACCGGTGTTCATGAGAATCGAGACAACGGTGGGACCAATGCTCACAACCGCAAGATCGAGAAAACCATCACCGTCTAGATCGCCCGCGTCGGCCCAGAATGATGTTGGTCGTGGGCTGGCGGTGCTGAGGACCGCAATGTCTTGCGCAAGCGCGAACGTTGCGTCGCCGTTGTTGCGGAGGACCGATACGGTCGCCGAGGTGGTGTTGAGCACGACGATGTCGAGGTCCGCGTCGGAGTCGAGGTCCAGCCCGAAGATGGGATTGGGCTCGCGTCCAACCAGATAATCCACCGGCTCTTGGAACGATCCATCGCCATTGCCCAGCAGCACCGAGACCCGGCCCAGCCCCGAGCGATGGGAAATCGCCAGGTCGAGCTTCCCATCGCCGTTCAGATCGCGAATCAGAGCCCAGTTGGTCTGGTCGGTGAGGTCCAGCACCGAAGGCGGGCCGAACGTTCCATCGGATTCGCCAAACATCACGATCACGTGACCTTCGGCGTTGCGCGCCGCCAGGACCAGGTCGATGAACCCATCCTGATTCAGGTCCCCCGCTTCGACCGAGTTCGGGTAGGCGTCAAAGCCAATCTCGTACACGACCGGCGGAGCGAAGTCGAACGCTGTCTGGCCGAAAGCTCCGCCGCCGAACTCGCCAAGGCTCGCCAGGAGTACTGCCGCGGCGCGATGACGATCCATCGACGAGAGCAAAGCCATGATGATCCTCCAGCACCGCTCGTCAGGGGCCCCAGAGCATACCGACTCCTCGCAGCAGAGCCGCTCACGATGCGAGCAGTATCACGGTAGGGCACTGCCGTCGATGGCGTCGACCTCCACAGGAGGATCACCCTCATTACCCTCCAGATCAGCTTCGGACGTGTCCGGCAGACAACCGCACGTCCGATGTGCTCGCCGCCGACGCATACAAGAAAGCCCAGGGAAAGCATTCCCTGGGCTTTAGCTCATGCGGCATGGCGCATGGCTCGTCGCTCTCCTATGGTTGCGCCTCCAGAAGCACTTGCAGCACACACGCGCACACGAAGGATTCGGAGTCGCTTGCGGCGGTCATGCAAGCCTGGTAGTCGTCGACGCTGTCGAATCCGATTTGCGCCAGCACCGCGGTGAGCGATGGGCTTGATCCCGGACCGCCGCTGCTACCGCCGCCGCCTTGACCGCACTGACCGAAGCTCAACTGCAGGCCAGGGCCACAAGCGGGCGCTTGCGGGCAGGTGCCCCAGTTGGCCAGCAATCTCATCTGATCGAAGGGATCGGTGGTGCAGTTGCCGGGTTGTGTATCTTGCGCGCAGATGTGAAGATAACTTCGAAGTCGACGCATCGGCCATCGGCGGGCTTCCCCACGCGGCTGTCGATCGGCGCTCAACGTTTGCGGTGCATCTAGCCGTCACCGCGATGGAGCGTGACCACTTGATTCGCCCCAAAGTCGCCGAACGATTCAATCCCCCCATCGATCCAGCGCACTGAAACGTCGGTCACGACATCGTGCTTGCCCAGCCCGACGTGAACCTTCGGGTCGTTGCTGGCCAGGAAGCTGTAGGCGGCCCGGACGTCGCGGGTGATGCGCCGGTTTCCCAACGTCAGGCGAACGGTGGCCCCAAGGGCGTCCCGACCGTGTTCTTCGATCACCCGGAAGTTGATCCAATTGCCGCGATTGGCGACGATGTTGTGAAGCAGATGAGCTTTCCCGTCGCGGTTGACCACCAGCACGTCAACGGCGCCGTCCTGATCGATGTCGCCAAAGGCTGCGGCTCGGCTCGCGGCGGCAAGCAACTCACGGGTTCCACCGCGCGGACGGACCTCTTGGAACCTTCCGGTGGGGTGACCACGAAATAACAGGTTCGGCTCAGCGAACGGATTGTCGGAGAACAATCTTGATTGGCGCATGACACGGCCGTTCGCCTGATAGAGGTCAAGATAGCCATCGTTGTCAAAGTCAGTCCAAGCCATGCCAAAGCGAGTAAATGGCCGACTGACGGCGCCCAATCCCATCATCGCCGTGCTGTCAGTGAAGTAGCCGCCCTCGTTGCGGAACAACGAGTCGGACTCGTTGTTGAGGTTGCAGACCATCAGGTCAAGGTCGCCATCGTCGTCGATGTCGGCTGCCGTGACGCCCATCCCGGCCTTCGCTTTGCCTTCCTGATCGATCGCGCAGCCGGCGAAGAGCGCTTCGTCGCGGAAGGTCCCGTTGCCTTGATTGAGCCATAGGTGATCCGGCATCAAGTCGTTGGCGACGAAGATATCGATCCACCCATCGTTGTTAAAGTCGCCGCACACCACGCCGAGGCCGGTGCCAAGTGCCTGGTTGAGGCCGGCCAGCTCAGAGACATCGGTGAACGTTCCCTCGCCGTTGTTGCGGTAAAGAACATCCATGGCGGGGGCGTTGTAGTTCTTGGGACCGCAGTAATCGGATACCCCCATCTCGTTGAAGCAATCGATCTCGGTGGCGACAGACCAGTTGAGGTAGTTGCAGACATACAGATCGAGGTCGCCGTCGTGGTCATAATCCACGAACGCGGCGCTCGATCCCCAGCCGGGATGTCCCACGCCGGCTTGGCCGGTCACGTCGGTGAACCGTCCGTCGCCCTCGTTTCGCAGCAGCACGTTGGGGCCGACGTTGGTGACGTACAGATCAACATCGCCATCGTTGTCGTAGTCTCCGCACGCCACCCCCATGCCATAGCCGCGATCATCGGCGCCACTGCCATCCGTTACATTCTCAAACACCCCGTCGCCGACGTTGCGGAAGAGGAGGTTGGGCGGCTGACTTTCATTGGGCTCGACAAGGCTTCCAGCTTGGACGAGGTAGGCGTCCAGGTCCCCATCGCCGTCCATGTCGAACAAGGCCGCGCCGCCGCCGGTAATCTCCGGCATGTAATGGCGGCCGCGGAAGCCGGAACGCCACTCAAAGACCAAGCCGCTCTGCTGGGCGACTTCCTCGAACCAGGGTGCTCCATCAGTGGGCGGTGGCTGTGACAGCGAGCTTGGCGGAGGCTTCGATCTTTCGCACCCCTGGGCGATGATGCACACGGCGATAAGCAGCGCAATCGTCGCTCCCACGTCGGACCAGGTCTTTGCTGTGCTTCGAATCATTCACGAATACCCATGGCTTCAACGGTTCGGCACTTGTGCCGGACCGGCTTGTTCCAGTTGCCGAAGCCTCGCCGCCGTCGGCTGCAGAAGCGGCTCGTGTGCATCCACCTCCGCCGCTTGTCGCAGAGCCGTCCAAGCCTCGTTCATGGCGCCCACCTCGCCTCGGGCCCGGGCCAGCATGGCAAACGCCGATGCCTGGTCAGGATGCCGCCGGGTCACCATTTCGAAGGTGTCCGCAGCCGCCTGCCACCGGTTCAGCTGGGCCTGGATATTCCCCAGCATGAGCAACGTGTCAGCGTCCATGACGCCGTAGCGGACAGCTTGCTCAAGCGGCTCCACAGCGGATTCATAGTTTTCAAGAATCGTATACAGCCGCGCCTTTTGCAGGTAGGCCGGCCCGGACCCCGGGTTGAGGCCGATAGCTTGATTGGCGTGCCTCAAGGCAAGCCTCATATCCCTCGTTTGCTCGTAAGCGAGACTCAGGTTCAGATGGGTGGGGAAGTGCTCGGGGTGAGCCTGCGCTGCAATCATCAGGGCGTCTCTGGCGCGTTGGGGTTCACCGAGGCCAAAGTGGGCCTCGGCAATCTTGTTGAGCAGGTCAGGGTTGGTCGGCTGCGGCTTGCGCAACGGAGTGACCAGCGCCAGAGCCTGTCTGAGCCGGCCGCGGGCGATCAGCCCATCCGCACGCTTCATGATCGCGCTGAAGCCGGTGGCTAACGCCTCCACCTCGTCTACCCACGCGTCTTCCCATACCGGCAATGATCCTTGGCTGCGAGCCAGTTCGCGGCGGGCTGCCGCCTCTTGACCAAGGTGGCGATAGGCCGTGCCAAGCAAACGGCGGGCATAGCCATAATCTGGCCAGTTGGCGACCACCCGACTCCGTAGCAGTTGGACCGCTTGCTCATAGTGTCCGCGACTCAGCAACACCCGGGCCTGCCCAACCCAGCCGCCAGGATCATTGGGGTTGACCTGTGTGGCTTGGCGGAACGCGACTTCGGCTTCGTCAACGCGTCCCAGTTGCAGCAGCCACAAGCCGCGGCGCCAATGAGCGGGGGCGTAGGCATCATCGAGTGCGATTGTCCGGCCCACCGTGGCGATCGCCGCCTCCACATCGCCCACCTCGGCACGGACCCGTGCCAGGTGATACCACCAGCGGGCGTTCTCCGCATCGAGCGCTAGCGCCTGCTCATAGGTCACCCCGGCCAGATCGTGCAGGCCGTTGGCGTGATAGACCATGGCCAGCCTGGCCCGGAGCTCGGCATGGCGAGGATTGCGCCGAACCTCGGCGAGCGTTTGCTCAATCAGTTGACCCACCAGGGGATCGACGCTGCTGGAATCGCGCATGACCGGCGGTTCGGCTGGGCGGTGCCTGGCGGTCCACCACCAGAATCCGATCACCGCCGCGACCACCAGCAATGCGGCGAGCACGTAATGTTTCGCCCGGCCCATCAGCAGGATAATATCGCCACCGCATCGGTCCACGCAATCGTCGAGGGCGGATCGCGAAGAAGTAACCCTTCGCTTCGAGGAACGAAAGGACGGACCGGTTGGCGAAGCCGGCTACTTTCTCATGGTCATCAGGTGGCCGTCCGGCTATCGGTTGTCAGGGGTCTGTCGGTCGCGTGCGCGCAGCCGGGACTCGAGCAGCGCCAGCCGACGCGACGCAGGATGAATGGGGTTGACCTCCACCGCCCGCGAATAGTGCTCAATTGCCTGATCGAGACGCCCCACACTTTCCAGACTGAGGGCAAGATTGTAGTGTATTGTTGGGTTGTCCGGGTCGAGCTGAAGCGCTTGGCCGAATCGGACGACGGCCTGACTTATCTGTCTTCGCTGAGCGAGCGCTGTGCCCCAGTTGGTCAGCGCCTTTGCGTCGAGCTGTGAGAGCGCAGCGGCGCTCTCAAATTCTGCGATTGCGTCGTCAAGATTGCCGCGCTTCGCCAGCGCTGTCGCAAGGCTTGCGTGCACGTCACCTTTGTCAGGGGCGGCTTCCACGGCCCATCGGAGCTGTGTGATCGCCTCGTCAAGCCGGTTCTGGTTCAACAAAAGCGTACCAAGCGTAATACGCGCGCCGACGAAATCCTGCTTGAGACTCACGGCCTTCGAGAGATACGTGATCGCCGTATCCCACTGGCCGGTATTCATGTAAGCCACTCCTAGCGAGCGCTGAATGTATGGGTTGTCAGGCATGACCTCTTCGGCGATCTTGTATTCTCTGATGGCGGGTCCAAATTGGCTTTGCTGCAGGAACCGTTTTCCGCGCTCGACGCAAATGCTCGAGCTGATTCCTGCGGCAACAACCTCCAACCACACCGGGTCGGAAAGTGCGTGAACGCCTTGCTTTCCGCGCGACGCAGCCGCCGCCTCTGCGGCCCGCTGACGATCTCCCATGCGCATGTATGCCTGCGCGAGCGCGGTGAAGGCGGCTGCGTCGGCCGGTGTGAGTTCGACCGCCTGTTCAAGTTCCCGACTCGCCGCCTCGACTTCGTTCAGTCGCAGCAACACCTGTCCCAGCCCGCGGTGCGCCAACCCCAGGGCTCCATCCAGCGCGATCGCTGTCTGATACGCTTCGGATGCCTCGGACAATCGACCCGCGCGAGCGAATGTGTCTCCGAGCCGAACATGGGCCGGGGCGTAGTCTGGCTGCAGCCTTATCGCCGCACGCATCAGGGAAACGACTTGATCCGCGTCACGGCCTTGTCTTTCGAGGACGATCGCAAGCATGTAGGGCCATCGGAAGTCCTGGCCGTTGAGTGACAGAGCGCGCCGGTAGCAGATTGTCGCGCACGCATACAGCTCATGGATGTCGGTCACCTGACCAAGCCGCCCCCACGCCTCGGCCGACGACGGTTGTCCGAACACAGCGGCACGTGCGTCGCGGATTCGTTGGCTCACACGTGGTTCCATACCGGCCAGATCGGGATCGGGTATGGCGACGGCTCCGAGCAACGCGAATTCGGGCATACCTGAACCGTCGTGGACCAACAAGATCACAGAGCTGCCGAGGAGAACGACCGCCACTGCAAGCCACATGAATCGGCGACCCCAATGGCGCCGCCGCTCGGAGACGATCGGACGGGGCGGCACGGGCCGTATGCGTTTACGACGCTGGCTCATGACTCAGGGCCTCCCGTACCACGGACCAGCTCCAGGATGCGATCCACTTCACCGACTTGAAACTCCTCGCGCAGCCCGTCGGGCCAACGAACGACAATGCGATTGATCTTGTTTGCCCGCCCAAGCCCGAAGTGCGCCCGAAGATCGCTGCTGGATAAGTAGCTGGAGCCGCCGGTGATCATCCTTAGTATCTGTCGGCCTTCGAGGTGCACGGTGACACTGGCACCAATCGCATCGCGGCGCAACCGTGGGTCCAGGGCGCGGACGATCAACCAGTGTCCTTGGCGGGGCATCTCATTGCGGTAGAGTCGAGCAGGACCTTGGATGTTGCTCATCAGCAAGTCAACGTCCCCATCGGAGTCGATGTCCCCCGTCGCCAGCGCCCGTGTGATTTCGACGCGTGTACAAACAGGCCCGGCCGATACCACCTGCAACTCAAATCGCCCCGTGCCATCATTCAAGTAGAAGAGATTTGGCTCGGCATAGCGGTCCCAGGGAGGCGCAACCTCCGAGCCGGGCAACACAGGTCTGCGCATAACCGCGCCGTTGGCAACAAACAGGTCAACATCGCCATCAAGATCGGCGTCGAAGCCGGCGGTACCGAATCCAGTGTAGGCCACGCTGGAGGCACCCAGGCCACACTCGGCAGTCGCATCTTCGAACCCTGTCGTGCCGCCCAGGTTGCGGTAGAATGTGTTCGTCTCTGCACGGGGTACCCCAAGATGGCTTATGAACAGGTCGAAGTCGGCATCGCCGTCAAAATCGGCGACCACCACTCCCATGCCCGCCTCCCCCATCCCCTGCCCATTGAGAGCAACACCCATCATCACGGCCTCGTCGAGAAAGCCGCGTCCACCCTGATTGATCCAGAGCTGATTCGCTTTGCCGTCGTTGGCAACATAGACATCCGGCCAGTCATCGCCGTTGAGATCGGCGCAGATCACACCCAAACCTGGTGCCGCAATGGAGGCGATTCCTGCCTCTTCACTGACGTCGGTAAAGGTGCCGTCTCCGTTGTTACGGAGCAGGACGTCCGGGACTCCGTAGAATGAATTAGGGCCGCAGTAGTCACGGCGTCCAGCGAAGTCGGAACACTTGGTCGCCGCGTCGTATTCCACGTACTGCGTGACGTACAAGTCCAGAAAGCCATCGCGGTCGTAGTCGAACAGCGACGCCGAGCAGGACCAGCCATTGACATCTATACCTGCGGCCACGGTGATGTCTTCGAACGTGCCGTCACCGCGATTCCGATAGAGGCGATCTGGACCGTAGTTGCATAGGTAGATGTCCAGGTGCCCGTCGTTATTGATGTCACCGACCGCGACGCCCATCCCGTAGCCGGTGTCGCCCAGCCCCGATGACGCCGTGACATCGACGAAGCGACCATCCGGCTCCTGCCGGTACAAGCGGTTACGAGGTTCACCATTGCGGTCGGCGCTGCCCAAGCCGAAAGCAGCGTTGGTCAAATAAATGTCCAGATCACCGTCGTTGTCGAAATCCCAAAGCGCAGCCCCTGCGCCGATGACTTCGGGCATGTGAAGCTCTCCGGTGGCCCCGGTTTCCTGCACGAAATCCAATCCGGCCTCGGCCGTGATGTCGACGAACCATGGCGCAGTTCGCGATCCAGCGTCCATGGCCTGCACGTCATCAGCGTCGTCCTTGCGGCAGCCGGTGGCGAACCCAACGACCACCACAAGGATGCAAAGACCTGCACATTGTGACTCAACTATTTCGAGCGCAGCACGCATAACAAAGTCACATCCTGGGGCTGGAGGTGCCTATGACCATGACTCCTACCAGCCGGAAAAAGCGGTTCCGGGCCCGACAGCCGCATTCCTTCATTTTAGCAAGTGTTTCTTGCGGGACTGCCCGGAGACAGCCGCTGGCACCCCATTTCACACTATCATCCATTCGTGGCCGCGCTGCCCGGACTGCCGCGGGGCCTTAGCGGTGGGCCGTTCGACGGTGTGCGATGGCCTCGCGGACGTTGTTCCCGACCGGTTCGAGCACTGGGTATGCCACAGCTCTACTACGCCGCAGCCTGTCAAACCGCGTTCGACTGTCCCGCCAACCGAAGCGAAATCGGTCAGCGGACCGCGCGAATGTGTGAGATCGCTGAGCAGACGATTCTCGGCTACGAGCCGTTCTTTGATGTCCGGCTCCTCGCGTTCCCGGAATTCGCTCACGCGGCGCCGATCTACGACAGCGTCGCCAAGTTACGCGACCGGCTGGCGGTTCCGGTGCCTAATGAGTACACCGATCGTTATGCCGCGCTGGCGAAGAAGCACGGCTGCTACATCCAGACCGGCACGTTCCTCGAAGTCGATGACGCGCATCAGGATGTGATCTTCAATACGACGGTGCTGATCGGCCCGGGGGGGATATTGTCGAAGTACCGCAAGGTGAACCCATGGATACCCTGGGAGCTGCACGCATCGCCGCACGACATCAGCGATTACCCGCTCGATCCTTTCCCCGTGGTCGAGACCGAACTGGGGCGACTGGGCGTTGCGATCTGCTACGACTGGCTGTTTCCCGAGACGATCCGCCAGATTGCGTTCAACGGGGCCGAGGTGATTATTCGAGTGTCGGCCTATATGGACCCGTGGGGCGCCACGCCGCCGATGGACTGGTGGACGCTTTTCAACCGCGCCCGCGCCGCGGAGAACACCGTCTACGTGGTTGCTGCCAACCAGGGTGCAAGCCTGGCAGGGTATCCGCCGTTCAGTTGGCCCGGCGGGAGCATGGTCGTGGATTACGACGGGCGCATCCTGGCTCAGGCTGATCCGGGCGAGGGCGAAAAGGTCGTCGTCGGGCCGATTGACATTGAGACGCTTCGTCATGAACGGTCTCGCCGACTCGGCCATGACTTGCGCGGGCATCTGCGCAGCGAACTACATACCTACCTTCAACAGCCCTGGCTGGCGCCGGCCACACCTACTGAACATCCCTTGACGGGCGAGACAATTCGGCGACGGATCGCCGAGTCCGCCCGCCTGCTCGGAGACCCCCAATGAAGGGCCTGGTCTTTCCGGGCGCGATATTGCTGCTAGTGATGGTTGGATGTGCGTGCGAACCTCCGCCCGATACCGCGGATATCGCGGCCAACAACCGCGGGGTTGGGCTGATGGGCCAATACAGATATACGGATGCTCGCGCCGTCTTCGAGCAGCTCGTCAACGAACATCCTGACTGGCTGGAGGTCAAGGTCAATCTCGCCATTGCCACGCTGAATCGGCAGGAAGACGGTGACGAGTCATTGGCGCTTGGATTGCTGAGTGACGTTCTGGGGAACGCGCCGGATCATCTGCGGGCACGGTACTGTGCTGGATTGCTACTGCTGCGATCCGGAAACGAGACTGCTCTTGGTCATCTGCGGTTTGTTGCCGAAGCAGATCCACACGACGCGTATGCGCTGT
>JAPUKX010000059.1 GCA_027295435.1 Planctomycetota bacterium
TTGTCGGTCTTCAGACCGATGCCGACGAACCTGTCATAGCGCAGGCTCTCAAAGCCGAAGTTGATAAAAAATTCCGATGGAGCGAGGCCGAGCGGATTTCCAGCCCCGTGCTGAAAGAAGTTGCTGCCGTTCTTCGTAAACATGTTCGAGAAGCCAATGCTGAGGAGCCGGTCGTCCAGCTCGCTGAAGCGGACATAGACGTTGGTCACGAACAAGTTAAGGGGATTCGGCTCGCCCAGGTCGCCCGTCGCGAGCTTCTTTTGAAGTCCGAATTCGACGTTTCCATTCGCGTCGAGGACTATGCTTGCGTTCGCGGCTCCGGCCCAAGCCATCGTCGCGGCTACCGCTGCCACTGGAAGCACGTTCTTGAAAAGTGATGATCTGCGCAACATCGTTTTTCCTCTTTAAGAGCTAGAACTTTTTCTCCCACATCCGCGCACTCCGCACGGACGGAACCACTTGTCGTGGGACAATCCCACAACGCTAGCTCTCTCTCTTCGGGCTGGGCCGTGTACCACCCTGTGGCACAGGCCCATTTGCTAGGGGCCATCAAATCCTCAGGGGATATGCCCCCTCCATTGCGAATGCCCCTAACCGGCAGCGCCAATATACGCCGTTATCCTGAAATGGCAAGAGGGAAAATCGAAATCCGAGAAAAAAAATGAGGGCTGGCAAATCGACCCCCAGAACGCCGGAAACTGCCCCCTGGTGCCGGTTTTGGGCTCCCTGTCGGCGGTTGCCGCGGGATGGGGGCCGTGGCATTGATCACGTCGGGGGCCTTGCGACCCGATGATTGAGGCTTCTCTTGAGTGAATGACGGGCTCTATGGCGCTACTGAATCCGGCCAGCTCCGCCCGCCGGCTGCCGCGAGATCGTTGATCGACCACGTTCCTAGCGCCCGGCTGCGCGGCCGTCAATACGGGGATTATCCCTCTATAGGCGATCCATGCTCTTTTGCTCCAGGTAGCGCAGATCGTGGTCGATACGAAAGCGCTAGGGCGGTACGGCTCGCGGCCCCCCTTTTGCCCGCCTAGCCCGCTAGACTCTCCGCCGCCATGGCCAGACTCACCAAACACCCCGCCGGGGCGGTCAGCAGCGGAGTCCCGACGCTGGTTGACGACCTGATCGCTGCGGTGCAGGAACAGAACCCCCACGAGCCGGAGTTCCTCCAGGCGGTGCGGGAGGTGGTTAGCTCGCTGGTCGTCGTCTTGCAGAAACACCCCGAATACCGCAAGGCGAAGATCCTGGAACGGATGGTGGAGCCGGAACGGGTGATCCAGTTTCGCGTTCCCTGGCTGGATGATGCCGGCGAAGTCTGCGTCCACCGGGGCTGTCGGGTGGAGTTCTCCAGCGCGATCGGCCCGTACAAGGGTGGGCTGCGGTTTCATCCCAGCGTCAATCTGAGCATCCTCAAGTTTCTGGGGTTCGAGCAGGTGTTCAAGAACAGCCTCACAACGCTGCCGATCGGCGGCGGCAAAGGCGGTGCCAATTTTGACCCCAAGGGCAAGAGCGACATGGAAGTGATGCGGTTCTGCCAGAGCTTCATGAACGAGCTGTACCGCCACATCGGGCACAACACGGACGTCCCGGCGGGCGACATCGGGGTCGGCGCCCGCGAGATCGGTTACTTGTTCGGACAATACAAGAGGCTGGCCAATGAGTTCACCGGATCGATAACCGGCAAGGCCTTCGAATGGGGTGGTAGCCACATCCGACCCGAAGCGACCGGCTATGGCGTGGCCTACTTCGCGGCGGCCATGCTCGAGACCCAGGGCGAGTCGTTTCAGGGCAAGACGTGCGTGGTCTCCGGAGCCGGCAATGTCGCTCAGCACGCGGTCGAGAAACTCATCGAGTTGGGCGCGAAGGTTGTCACCCTCTCGGACACGAGCGGTTTTGTCCACGACCCCGCCGGTATCGATACCGAGAAGCTGGCCTGGGTGAAGAACCTCAAGAACAAGCGTCGCGGTCAGATGGAGGAGTACGTGGACGAATTCCCCAAGGCCAGCTTCACCCCCGCCGATCCCACGCTGCATTACAACCCGCTGTGGGCCATTGCGGCCGATTGTGTGTTCCCCTGCGCCACGCAGAACGAGATCAACGGCAAGGATTGCGAACACCTGACGGCGAACGGCGTGATGCTCATCTGCGAGGGCGCCAACATGCCCACGACGCCGGATGGCGTGGACATCCTGCTCGAGCATCGGATCCTCTTTGGGCCGGGCAAGGCGGCCAATGCGGGTGGCGTGGCCGTCTCCGCCCTTGAGATGGCCCAAAACAGCATGCGCATCACTTGGGCGCGCGAGGAGGTCGATCGTCGGCTGCATGAGATCATGCGCTCCATCCACGACACCTGCGCCGACGCCGCCGAGACCTACGGAACGGCCGGCAACTACGTCAACGGGGCCAACATCGCCGGCTTCTGCAAGGTTGCCGACGCCATGCTCGACCAGGGCCTGGTCTAGCCTGCGTTATTCATCACCGCCCAGACGCTCAGGGCGCAGAGACTTGGAAAGGCGATGCCGATAAACGCCAACGCTCATGGCCGAGCACGATAGCCTGGAATATTCACTCCTGGGGATCGACAGCTGAAGCGCACCTTCTCTTGGCCTTCCTCTGCGTTCTCTGCGACTCTGCGGTGAATAACCCGGGGCTAGCCGGAGCGGCTCGGCGCTCGCCGGGATGGACTCGTTGCGGCTCGACGATACTGTTCACGCATCAGCGCTCAACGTGGCGAATAATGATGCAGTCACCGCGTTCGATCATCCTGGCGATCTTGGCGGCGTCCACGCTCGTGCTTGGGGTGATCAAGGCCGCGGGCGGATTCAGCGCGCGCGATCCATCTCCGCGCGTTATTGCCGCCCGATTCCTTGCAGCAGCCGGCGTGGGTCAGGGAGCCACCAATCCGCCTCGTGAGCCCACCCGGGCGTTGTTCACCGATGTCGCCCCGGCGATGGGCATCCGGTTCATCCACGATAATGCGGCGCGCGGCAACTATTTCCTGCCCGAGGAGATGGGGCCGGGCGCGGGATTCCTCGACTACGACGGTGACGGCGATCTGGACGTCTTCGTCGCCGCCGGCGGTGCCATCATTGGCGATGGGCCCGCGCAGACCTGCCGGCTCTACCGCAACGACGGCGATCATTTCACCGATGTGACCGAAGCGGTCAATGTTGCTGTAGTGGGGCCGGCCTACGGCGTGGCCTGCGCGGATTACGATGATGACGGCGACGTGGACATCTTCATTTCACGACTCGGCCCAAACGCGTTGCTGCGGAACGAGGGCGACGGACGGTTCACCGAGGTTGCCCACGAGGCGGGCGTTGCCGATACCGGCTTCGGGGCCGGCGCGGCGTTCTTTGACTACGACCGCGACGGACGCCTCGACCTGTACCTCTCCAACTACGTGGCTTGGAACGTGCAGAGCGAGGCGATGTGTTACACGGTTCTCGGCGTACGCGACTATTGCAGCCCAACGGTCTACAAGGCGCCCTCGCGCGATAAGCTGTATCGCAACATCGGTGAAGGACGGTTCGAGGACGTCTCGGAAACGGCGGGAATCGCGACCGAAGTCGGAAACGGCCTGGGCGTGCTGGCATCGGACTTTGATGGAGACGGCTGGTGTGATGTATATGTTGCCAACGACCAAACCCCAGCCTTCCTCTGGCACAACAACGGCGACGGGACCTTCGAGAACATCGCGGCGCTCAGCGGGTGTGCGTATGACGGCCGGGGTGCCGCGATCGCCGGTATGGGTGTCGCGTGTGAGGATTTCGACTCCGACGGCGACTTCGACCTGCTCGTGACCAACATCCGCGGCCAGATGCATCTCGCGCTTCAAAACGAGGGTGGTTTCTTTGAGGACATATCCCTCGGGATGGGCATTGCCGCCTGGAGCATGCCTGCGACAACGTTCGGCGTGGCGCTGTTTGACCAGGACAACGATGGACGGCTTGACGGCTTCTTCGCCAATGGCGAAGTGAACGTCACCAACGCCCTGCCTGTCGGCGCCAATCCCTACGCCCAGCCGGATCATTTCGTGCGCCTTTTCCAGGGAAGCTTTGTGGATACGACGCATGCCTCCGGCGCGGCGTTTGGCGATGTCGGCCGCGGCGTCGCCTGCGCTGACTATGACAACGACGGCGATCTGGATCTGCTGGTGACAAACAATGGTGGTCCACTGAGACTCCTGCGGAATGACAACGACACCTCCAATACCTGGTTGGTCGTGGATGCTCGCATGGGACCCGGCGGGCGCACCGCCATCGGGGCTCGCGTGGCCGTGACCGTTGGCGACAAGACGATCTACCGGGAGATTCGCCCGCAGCAGAGCTACCTTTCAAGCGGCGACCCGCGGGCCCATTTCGGCCTTGGCCGGGCGGCGAAGGTGGATCAGCTGGAGGTCCTCTGGCCGAACGGCTCCCGCTCGGTCCGGACCAACATCCCGGTCAATCAGTTCCTGCGCCTTGAGCCGAATGGCGAGGCTTCCAGGGGATTGCCATGAAGCCCGGAGGCAGAGACCGTCAACAGCGCCGGGGCCGGCGAGGGAAGGCGAATCGCCCCAATACCGCACGGCGGCTGCGCTGGTGGGAGGTCCCCGCAGGGCTGGTCGTGATTGGCGGCTGGGCGTATCTGCTCTTCGGCCCGAGCCTGGCGGTCGGCAACAGGGCACAAATCAGCTTCCCGCGCCTGGAGATCAGGACCGACCCCAGCGGTAGCCAGTTCGTGCAAACAGACGCAGCGGCGCTGCGGGCGGCGTTTGAGCACGCGGGCCTGCCCGATCCACCGGACCTCGACGGCGCGGACCCGGTCCCCGTGGCTATTCTGCTGCGCTTCGCGAGAGAGTGGGGTGACACTCGCAACGTTGCTGCCCTGGGCCAACTGGGTCAGATCTACCAGGCACTCGAGGAGCACGAAGCCGCGCTGGCGTGCTTTGCAGCCGCGGCCCAACTTGATACGTCCGATGTCCGTTGGCGGTACGGCCTCGGCATCGAGTGTCAAGCCATGGCGTTGACTGACCTGGCGATCGATGCGCTTGATCAAGCCCGCCGAATGGACCCCGACTATCCGACAACCTATGCGCGCTTGGGCGCTTTGTATCTGGACCGCAACGACTTCGAACGGGCGGAAGCGCAATACAACGAGTATCGAACGCGGCTTCCGAACCGCTCCTTGGGGTACGTGGGGCTCGGTCGTGTGGCACTGGCTCGCGGGGACGAGGTGCACGCCCAAGAGTTGTTGAGCACGGCGGTGCGGGTGATGCCGAACGACTTCATGGCCCATCGCCTGCTTGGCCGGGCGCTTGCGGCGCTCGGTAGGCACGAGCTCGCCCGGCGTGAACAGGATCTGGCTGAGCGTCTTCCGCAGTACTCCGGGTGGCTGAGCTTCGATCCTCGCTTGCAGGAGTCAA
>JAPUKX010000006.1 GCA_027295435.1 Planctomycetota bacterium
GAGTGGTCGTTCCTGCATCTCGTCGTGGTGGTTGGCGCATATAGCGTCGCCTACGCGGCCGGGTGCGTGATGTTCGTGATGGACCGAGCCGAGCGAATACGGTTCACCAAAGCAGCCCTGCGGCGCCTCCCGCTGCGCGGCTAGCAACCGCCGCTTAGCCTCGGTGCGATCATCAAGGCAGATCTCCGCGAGCGCACTTATACAACTGCTCATACTGTTCCACCACGTGATCGACGTTGAAGTTCTGCTGCACCCACGCGCGCCCCTGCTGCTGCATGCGCTGGCGTTTCTCCCGGTCGAGAATTAGGTCGGCCAATGCTGCGGCGAACGCTTGCGGTGTTTGGTCGGCAATAACGGCGCCACCGCTGGATTGGAGCTCCGGCCAGATGTCCACACCCTTGGTGGTTATCACCGGCGTCGCACATACCAGCGACTCCAGCAACACGAAGCCCCAGTTCTCCTGGCTGGTCGGCAGGACAAAGACATCGGAGGCTTGGTATAGCGAGACCTTGTTTCGTCCTGAAACGAACCCGAGGAAGGCAATTCGAGCGGACAGCTGCTTACGCTCAACAAGTGCGCGCAGGCTCTGCTCGTACTTCGGCTCGCCGGTGCCGGCGATCAGCAGCTTGAACGTCAGACCATCATCGCGCAGCTGCATTGCTGCTTCGATGAGCAGCTCAACCCGCTTCTTGGGATGCAAACGACTCAAGAAGAGAACGACCGGATCGTTGTCGTCCGGGAACGCCCAGGCAAACTTCCGACGTGCCACCGCCGGTCCGGGAAGATGCTCGTATTCGGAAAGATCGAAGATCAAGGGCACAACGATCGGCCGGCCGTGCGTGTACCACTTCCGCGATTGGTCCTGTTCCGCCTGGGCGGTGCAGTGCACGGCCGCGGCGCGTTCGAGAAACTGCCGGCCCACCAACGCGAGATACAGCCGTTTCTTGAATGCCTTGCGGCCCATGCACCAATCGTCAAGCATGCCATGGAGGCTAATGAAATAGGGGACACCTGATTGACGCGCAAGACGAGCCAGCACAAGGCATACCGGATCCCACGGCACGTGTAGATGCACAACGTCGGCGGTTGCGATGCACTGGCGCGCCTCAATGACGGCGCATCGTCGCAGCCCCGGCCACGGTCCGGCACGTGGCTGGAGTGTCACCACCCGAGGCCGGCCGTCGCCGCCTGTGGTCCACTGCTGCGGCACATCGGTCGCGTCAAGCGTCAGCAGCGTCACGTCATGGTCCCGCGCCGCCAGCACCGCGCAGAGGTCAAGCACCGCACGGACCACGCCCCCGTCCTCCAGTCTCATGCGTCCCAGATAGTGCACGATTTTCATGGCTGCGAGCTATCTGAGATTATGCACCTAGGGCCAGACGCGTTGCAATGGTGGTCGCTACTTCCTGTGCCGACGCCTCTGCTCACCGTCAGCAAATGCACGATGAGCGACAAACGGGTACGGTCGCCGCAAGGCCGACCGCCGATGGGCCGCCTCCTCTCACGATTCAGGGGGGATCACCTCGGAGCCCCGGCCGGCCCCGCCGACCCTTGTTTCACCTCATCGGCCTGGTCCCCAGTCGGTAGAGTCTTTTTGTGTTGATCGATGGAGCGCTTTGGATCGCGCATCATGCGGTCACGGTCCGAAGCGCGGCGCTCGGCGATGCGCTTGCGGATTCGTTTCAGGTCCGCCCGCATCTGCTCTTGTTGTGATTCATTGAGCTGCATCCAGATCCGCTGCTGATAGTCCGCCGCGTGGGGGCCAAGGGAGGTGAGGCGGGTCAGCTCCTGTTGCGGCCCCAGCGGAGGCTCTTCGCCGGCTTCGCGAGCCTGGTGGATTAGCCGGCGCAGCTCGCCTATGCGCTGGCCGTTAGCCCGCTCATGCGCTCGCCTCGCCCCCTGAAAGTCCTGCCTGATTGCGTCAATCTGAGCCTTCTGGAGCTCCGATAGATCAAGGCGCTCCAGGACACGGAACCACTGGCGCAGCGGAACCTTGAGCTGCCGACGGGCTCCGAGGAACCGGCTTGCTTGCTCGTAAGCAGCCTGGGGGACCTTCGGTCCGGCTAGCAGGCCCCGCTCGCCTGGCTGCTCAACCGGGGTCTCGTCGTGCAAGGGTGGGCCCGGCTGTGTTGACTGGGCCCCAACAGTGCCGCCGCACAGACCCCCAATCAAGGCAACAACGACGATTCGCTGCTCCAGAGAACGAGTCATCGGCTCGGCTCCTTCGCCATGGGCTGCATTTCTATCGTCCAACGCTCCCATCGGCTGGGTATTGCCCACGCGTCAATCCCTCTGCGGGCTATGATTGTCCCCATTCTTGGAGCACCGGCCACAGATGTCCCTCACCAGTGAACAAGTTCACGATGCCCTTCGCACGGTCAAGGATCCGGACCTGCATAAGGACCTGGTGACGCTGCAAATGGTGAAGGGCGTCCAGGCGGACGGCGACGATGTGTCCATTCACATTGAGTTGACCACGCCCGCGTGCCCACTCAAGGACAAGATTCGTGATGACATCGAGCTGGCGGTCAAAGCCAAGGCCGAGGAAGTCGGCACGACGGTTGGAGCCGTCAATGTCGAGTTCTCCGCGGACGTGCGAAAGGCCAACGAAAGGGCTAAAGACCGCGACAATCCGCTGCCGGACGTGAAGCATGTGATTGCAGTCGGCGCAGGCAAAGGCGGCGTGGGCAAATCGACCGTGGCCGTCAACCTGGCCGTGGGATTGGCCCAACTCGGCGCCGAGGTCGGATTGCTCGACGGCGACATCTACGGCCCGTCGTTGAAAACGATGCTCGGGTTGGATGACGTGCCGACGCCGAAACCGCGAGGCAACATCCTGGTGCCATTCGAGGTGCACGGCATCAGGTCGATGACCATCGGCAAGCTGGTGCCCCCGGACAAGCCACTGATCTGGCGCGGTCCGATGGCTCACGGGGCATTCAAGCAACTCGCCACCCAGACCGATTGGGGCGAGCTGGATTATCTGATCGTCGATCTGCCGCCGGGCACGGGCGATGTTCCGCTGACCCTGACCCAGTTGCTGCCGCTGACCGGTGCGGTGGTGGTATGCACGCCGCAGCAGGTCGCGCTGGACGACGCCACCCGAGCGGTGCGGATGTTCCAGCAGCTCGGCGTGGAGGTGCTGGGGATCGTTGAGAACATGAGTTACTTCGTCGGCGACGATGGCAAGACGTACGACATCTTCGGCCGAGGCGGGGCGGAAATGATGGCCCAGCAGATGAACCTGCCGTTCCTTGGGGCGGTCCCCATCCACATGGAGCTGCGGGTCAACTGCGACGCCGGCCAGCCGCTGAAAAACTGGCAGGGCAATGAGGCGCTGGCCGAGGAGCTCGATCGGCTGTGCAAGAACCTCGCCGCCCAGATCTCTATCGCGACCTTGAGCGGCAAGTTCGTCCAGCCGACATTGTCAGTCAGTTGACTGCGATTGGTTCACCGGCTCGGCTTGCTCGGTGAGGATGGGCGTGATGTCCAGCGTGGTGCGGTACTCGGCGCCGTCCGGCAGGCGTTGCTCGCCTTCGATGCGCTCAACGAGCATCGACTGGAGGTTGACGAACAAGTCGAACCTGGCCGTGTAATCCTCGCTCAAGCCATCGCCGCTCTTCAGCTCCAGTCGCACCCACTGCTTCTTCTCAGCTGTGACGTGCTCGGCTTTGGTCGGCGTGAACCCTTCCTTGACGCCGAGGCGGAACTCCTTGAGCGGATCATCGGTGAAGCGCAGCGCCATGTGCGGGGCCAGCCAGAGGTTGTACCGCAGCACGAGGGCATCCATCGCGGGGCTCTTCTTCAAAGGTGTATCCAGGCCGATTCCCTCGCGCACCTGTGAGCCGGGCGTCTCGATCCGCAACGTGTCATTATCGATCCTGCACGCGATACGAGTTTCGACACGGTGGGGAGCCTGACCTTCGCGGGTGGTGATCTGCACGATGTGTGTGAGATCCTCATAAGCGCTCAGGCGCCAATATCGCTCGACGAGCTGGTCAAAGAGTGCTAGCGGCTGCGGCGCCGGCTGCGCCTCGGCGCCGGTTACAATTGAAGGGGCATTGGGTTCGGCGAGCAGGATCTGCCCGCCGGCCGCGGCGACGGCACATGCACTGATCGCCCCAACCAGCGCTGCGCCGGTCATTGACATGCTCCTGGCCATCTGGGCGTCCCTCCGCAGTTCGGCGCATTATGCGCGACGGCCGGGTGTGATGACACCCCCTTTTTGTGCGAAGCCGGACCGTCCGCGACCTACCATTGCGGGGAAGTTCTGCCAGGCCAAATACTTAGAGTCGCTCGCTGAACGGTGCGGTGGGCGTCTCACCCCCGCGACTCATTGAGAAATGATGAGCCCGTCGCGCATCGGGCTGCTGCACAAGCCCATCTGTTGGGAGCACAGAATCAACGGGTCGCCCGTGGACGCGACAGCTTCGGCGAGTTCGGATGCGATGATCATCAGCTACACTCCAAGCACGATCATCAGCAACCCCATGATCAGACCGTTGTGGACGGCGTGGATCATCATCGAGGGGATAAGTGTGCCGCGCCACTCCCGCACAAGCGCCATGCCCAGAGCTAGTGACATCAGCGCCGGGACCGCAACGAACCCCTGCGGGTGAATCGCCGCAAACACAAACCCGTTGATCGAAGCGCTGAGCAACACGCTGAGCACAAGCCCGAACCGGTTTGTAGCGTCGCGCAGG
>JAPUKX010000060.1 GCA_027295435.1 Planctomycetota bacterium
GCCCGTGGTCTAATCGTCGTAGATTGTCCGGCCGGCGTCGGGTGGAAGTTGCCCCCCCTGAGGCGTCCACCACGTCGCCTCGCCTTGGGGCTGATCCGAGCGCAGCGCCTCGTCGGGTGGGGCGATGGCCATCTCCGGCGCCTGGCGGAAGGTCACATCGATCCGCCGACTCGCCGCCCCGGGGACCGTCAGAGCGTTGCGGAGCCGGCCGATACGGGTCCCGATCTCGAAGATTTGGTAACGCATCAGATCAGGTGTGAGCACCGAATCGTCTCCTGCTCCGACCACGAAATCGAGCGACAACTGCTTGCCAACCGGGATTTCGATCGAGAAGATCGCCTCTTCGGTGTTCGTGTCGACGAGTGTAATCGTCGTCGGCCTGGATTCGGTCGAATAGTACGTGGATGAGCCGCCGGTAAAGGGCAAGAAGCCCCCGCCCGGAGCATGGCAGCCGGACATGGCCATTGCACCGGCCACACACATCGTCAGTTGCTTGGTGAACATCAACATGCGGTCTCCCCTGGTCCATGCGCTTTTCGGCGGCTTCGAGCCGGCGGTCCTGGGCAAGCTGGTCGCGCCGCCCCGGGGCTCCAGCCAATCCCGCCAAAGAGGTATCGGCCAAGTTCAGTCTACGGTGCGGCCAAAAGCCATCCGAGTTCGCGTGCCGATCCGACGCCAGAGGCTTGTCCGGGAGCATCGACCGCCCGCTGACCCGCCGCGCCGACAACTATGAGAACGCCCGGCGGTGCCGGTAAAGTGTGGGCATGACCAATCCCCCTGAGCCGCCCTATCGCATCGGCCACGGTTACGACCTTCATCGTCTGGAGCCGCTGGCCCCGGATGGACCTGGCCGGCCGTTTGTGCTGGGGGGCGTGCGGTTCGACCATCCGCTGGGTCCGGTCGGCCACTCCGATGGCGATGCGGTCTACCACGCGGTCACGGATGCGATCCTGGGCGCGTTGGGCCAGGCCGATATCGGCGAACTGTTTCCCGACACCGATCCTGGACACGAAGCTGCTGATTCGTCCGAGTTCGTCCGCGAAGCGGCCAGCCGGATGCACGCTTGCGGCTTCGTGCTGGTCAACCTCGACATCACCGTCGTCTGCGAACGGCCCAAGATTGCGTCTCGCAAGGCGGAACTGATTGGGAACATCGCGAACCTGTTGGATTGTGATCGCAACAGGGTGAATCTCAAGGGCAAGACGCACGAAGAAGTTGATGCCGTTGGCGAAGGCCGTGCGATCGAAGTCCACGCAGTTGTCCTCCTCCGGCGGCGCGAGACATGATCGTTTGGCGATAGTATTCGTGGATCACAATGTATGACCGGAACAACCCTGGAGCCGATGTGTCACACGGTAGGCGGGCAGAGATTCGAGGCCTCCTTATGGTCATTGAGTTTGCCATTTTGATGCTGCTGTGGACGCCCATCGGGTGTGCGACGGGTCCAGCGCCCGTCACCCGCCCAGCGAGCGCGCCGGACCCGGTTGATGAATTGCTCGAGAAGCTCGAGCGCGCCGCCGATGACCTGCGTGACTTTTCGGCCGACATCCGGTACGACAAATGGGACGCCGTGTTGGAGCGCACGGAAATCCGTACCGGCGAGGTGATCTACCAGGTCGATGCGGCCGACGGCTCAAAGCGCTTCGCGATCCTGTTCGACACGCTGATTACTCCGCCGCGCAGGGAAGACCGACGAACGCACTTCATCTTCGCCGGGAGCTGGTTTGTCGAGATCGATCACGAAGCCAAGCAGTTCATCAAGCGGCAGATCGTCGCTCCGGGCAAGCAGTTCGATCCGCTCAAGCTCGGCGAAGGGCCGTTCCCCTTGCCCATCGGGCAGTCGAAGGATGAGATTCTTGCGAGGTTCGACGTGCAGCGCATCGACCTCCCCAAGGAAGGCCTGCTGAAGAACCTCAGTAACGTCTACGGCCTGCGTCTGACCCCCAAGCCGAACACGCCGGAGGCGGAGGACTTTCAACGGGTCGAGCTGTTCTACGATCGCCAGACGCTGCTTCCGACGGGGATCAATGTCCTCGAAGTCAACGCCGACCGCAAGACGGTGCGATTGCGCAATCTGCGGCGAAACCAGGGCGTCGATGAGGACAAGCTGAACATCGAGACGCCCGATCCCAAGCAAGGGTGGCATATCGACGTTCGCCCTTGGCGGCCGCAGTGAACACCAACCGCGTGATCTCATCGGGCGCGATAGCAAGAGCTTAGAATCGTCGTGGATTGGCCGACCAGATGTATCCGGGGCTGGAAAGATCACCTGTGCGGCCAAATTCAACGCGGCACTATTGCAGTCTCTCCACAGGCACGGCTGTGCTGGGGAGGACCGTGCCCGGCCCATCGGCCCACTTGGTGTCGAGGCTGTATACGTTGAAGTTGCGAAGCTGCGGCGAGTAGATGTGCAGATTGATCAGGTCTTCACCCGCAGGTTGGATGTTGGCGACCTGATGAATGTCCGCCTCTTGTGAAGCGCAAACGTAACCCGGATCGTGATGCTCCGTCGAGGCCGGGTAGATCAGCCCGGACGGCGACGGTTCAAATCTGGTCACCGTGGCGACCCCCTCGATGACGCAAAACGCGCAGCTCGATCCGGCATGATCGTGGATCGGCGTGCGCTGGCCGCTACGCCAGCACAGGCAGACCAGCTCGTACCAGTCAGTTTCTTTGACACAGTTTCGCCTGTAGGCGTGCTCGCCAAATACGCAAGCCGGCGCCAGATCGTCACGCGTCAGGTCGAGTTCGGACAACAGTCGCCTCAATGTTGCCAGATCAGCCCGCGTCGTGAGCATGTCCAGATACTCCAGCAGCGGGCGGAGCTTGGGGAATGAGCCTCTCGTCGCTTTGGGTGCTGTCGCCGGGTTCATAATGTACTCCTGCTTGGCCGGAACTCCCCATCCTATGGTTTTATACCTATCCGTCGCCGGAATTGGAACTCGAACGACAGGCATCCGGTCGGCCTAAGGTGAATCGTAGACACCAAAATCGGAATGCGTCGTCCAAACAATTGCCGATGAAGGAGTTGTCAATGACCGCCCAAAGATGGGTCACACGCGCAAGTAACCTGCGGCTTGTCTTGGCAGCCGGGGCCGGTCTGCTGTGCTGGGCGGGCCGGCTGGCACTTGCCCAGCAGGGGCCGCTGTTGGTCCCTGAACATGTCGAGCTTCATCCGTCGGCGCGAGCCGCCGTCAACGCGGCGTGGTTGACCGAGGCCGAGCGAAGACCTCTGCGGGTGTTCCACGGCGTTTGGGGGCAGCGCGACCTGGACACGCCTTTGGCTCGAGCCGTCGTTGCGCTGAACGCCTGGGACTTCGACCATCCGGCTCTATCCGATGAGTCCGTGGCAGCGGAGATCCGAGCGGAGGCGGAGCTTCACCAGGGCGAGCTTCGACGGGCTCTTGCGCTAGCGGAGGGGATCGAATCCAACCGCGCGGCCCGCATCCGCGCCGAGGCGTACGAGGGCCTCGGTGACCATGACGCGGCCGACCTGGCGGTTGAGGCCCCGGTTCGCCAACTGTTAGAACTCAAATCCGAGGATCCAGCCGAGCTCACCGAAGCTGTCGGCGCGATGATCGTGCGAGCCCGGCTTCGGGGTCAACCGGCCCACGACTACCAGGTGATGATGACCCTGCTGAGCCGGGCACATCAAGACCTGGACCGTCTCTATTGGCCGGCGAAGCTGACGGAAGCTCGGCTGCTGGTCGAAAAGGACAACGAAAAGGAAGCGGTCATCGCCCTGCACGAGACGTTGGAGCTCAATCCTCGATGCGCGGAGGCCTGGTTCATGCTCGGCCGGATCGCCTTGAAACGCTTTGACTTCGCCTCCGTTCGCCACGCTGCCGACAAGCTGCGGCAACTCAACGGGCAGCATCCCCTGGCCGAGGTGTTGCTGGCTGAGTCGCGATTGATCCAGGACGACCCGGACGGCGCGATGGACCTGCTGCTGCCGCTGGTGGGTCGCTTGGCTAAGCTGCGGCCGGCACTGGCCCTGGTGGCGGCCAGCGAGGCCTTGCGCTACGACGAGTCGGCGATGCACGAGGCGCTTGATCGCTATGAGCGCCTCTCGCCGGGGAGTGCCGTGCCCTATTTCATCGTCGGACGACATCTGACCGTCAACCGCCAATATGAGGCGGCGGCCGAGATGCTCGCCGAGGCCATCCGCCGCCAGGGGGCCTGGCCGGCGCCTCAGATTGAGCTGGGCCTCATGGAGCTCCAAGACGGGCACGACGACAAGGCCCTGGCCGTGCTCGAAACCGTCGTCGAGCTTGATCCGTTCAACAAGCGAGCCGTCAACAGCCTGTTCCTGCTGCAAGAATTGGCCGGCTATGAGCGAATCGAATCAGAGCACTTCGTGATCCGCTACAAGCCCGGCATCGACGAGGTGACGGCCCAGATGATGCCCGAGCCGCTTGAGCAGATGCATCGCGAGGTCTCGGCCCGCTTTGGCCACGAAACAAACCGCAAGACGATCATCGAACTGCTGCCGGACCACGAGCGTTTCGCAGTTCGGGTCACGGGAATGCCGTGGATACATACCATCGCGGCCAGTACCGGGCCGGTGATCGCTCTGGAAGTTCCGCGAGAGGGTCTGCCCTCAAAGCATCAGGGGCCCTTTGATTGGCTGCGGGTGATTCGCCACGAGTACACCCACACCATCACGCTCAGCCAGACTCGCAACCGCATTCCGCACTGGCTGACCGAAGCGGCGGCGGTGAGCATGGAGAACGCTCCGCGCGACTACGAGACCTGCCGAAGACTCGCCGACGCGTATGAGTCAAGCACGTTGTTCGATCTCGACCGGATCAAATGGGCGTTCGTGCGCCCGCAGCGCCCAGGAGATCGCGCTTTGGCCTATGCACAGGGGCACTGGATGGTCCAGTACCTCGACCAGCGCTATGGCGAATCGGCGCTCGTGCGGTTGCTTGGCCTGTACTTTGACGGCGTGCGGGAACAACAGGCGATGCTGGAGGCACTCGCGGTGACGCGCGATCAGTTCTTCGAGGATTTTCTGCCCTGGGCCGGTGAGCAGGTCAAGCAGTGGGGCCTCGCGCCGCAACCGTCGCTGGAGCAGTTGGAGGACGAGGTTCGATGGGCTGATCCCGATCTTGCTGCGGCGATGGCGGCGTCGGGGCAGGCACGACTCGACGCGATCGTTGACACGCTCACCGAGCGCATTGGCCGGCCGGGGGGCTCGCGCTCGCGGCCATTCACCGCGGACCGCTGGCCGAAGCTCATCCGCCCTCGGGTGGACATCGACGGCGCCACGCTCGCGGCGTGGCTTGAGCAATACCCGGATCATCCCGATGTGCTGGAGATGTATTTGCGACGCCGTATCGAGCAGACCGGGTCACCTGATGCCTCGCTGGTGCCCTGGCTGGAGCGGTATGCGAAAGCTCGGCCGGTCGATCCGTTTCCGCACCGCAAGCTTGCTCAGATCTGGCTCGAAAGTGATACGCCGACGCAGGCGATCCCCGATCTGGAGCGGCTCGATCGCGCCGAGCAAAAGACGCCGGTGTTCGCGGTCGAGCTCGCCAAGCTGTACCGCCGCACAGGCCAACTGGACCTGGCCTTGGCCAAGGCGACCCGGGCCCTGCAGATCAATCCCTATCACGCGCCCAACCGTGAACTGGCCGCGGCGATCGCCATCGAGGCTAACCAGCTTGAGCTTGGGCGTAAACACATCGCCGCCTTGACTCTCATTGAGCCGGATCGTCCACAGCACCGCAAGCGGTTGGCGGCGATCGATCGGCTCATTGAGGATCGTCACCGGTAAGCCGGTTGGGCGCGTGGCAATGGGCGGACGGTCTACGGATCGGCCGGCGAGCTTCTCCGATGGGTCCTGGCCGCACGGCGCATTATCAAGTCCATGAATGAAGGGAACATCGTCATCACAGCAGCCACGGTCCGAACGGTGTGGCTGGTCCACACCTCCGGTTTCGGCCGACGAAGGCATCGAACGACGGCCCGCGCCACTCGCTGCGGTGACTGGACGAACCCTCGCCGAGCATGGTCAGGAACGCTTGCCCGGCCCGTCTCGCGACCGCTTAGCCGCTGGGCGACCTCGAAGAACTCGGTGGCCGTGGTGATCGGGTACACACTGGAGACGTCGATCGCGTGCGGCTCAAGCTCGATCCGCATGGCCCGGCAGAGGTGTGACTGCGCCGCCTTGGTCGCCGAGTAGGCGCTGTACAAGGGCAGGGTGAACTTGGCCAGACAGCTTGAGCACATCAACAGATGCCCCGGCCGGCCCTGGGACAGCAGTCGCTGCGCCGCTCGGGTCAACAGTTCGGCTGCAGCAAAGAAGTTCACGTCGAATATTCGACGCAGCTCCTCATCGGCAACTTCCACGGCTGGCTTCTCGAACCCGTAGCCGGCGTTGGCGAAGACGACATCGAACCGGCCGAAGCGCTGTTGAGCCGCATCCAACATGCGAGCGGAGATACGCTGGTCAGTCACATCCCCGACGACGACTTCTGCTTGGGCGCCAGCTTGTCGCACCTGCTCGGCGACGGCGTGAAGCTTCTCTTCTCGGCGGGCGTTGAGGAGCACGTTCATGCCGGTCTTGGCGCACTCGATGGCCGTGGCCGCCCCGATGCCCGAGCTGGCCCCGGTGATGATGATGACCTGATCGGTGAGAACGCGGCGCATGAACCGGACCATAGCACGTCAGCTCATGCCCCGCGAGTTGGTTCGTTGCAATGTCGCGATTTATCCTTGAAGTTTCTCTGCCAAGCGAGCGACTTGCAGTTCGACACGTTTGACTTCGCGCAGGATTGAGTTTCGATTCATCTGCATCCAGAACCATATCTTCATCATCGAGACCGTGATGAAGCAGAGCACAACGCCGAGACCCCACAGAATGTGTTCGCGCGTCTCTTGTGCCTTGAAGAGCTGAATGATGCCGAAGACGCTCGCCGCCATGAATACAAAGCTGCAGAATATCGCGAGGAACGTCAGCCACTTCTGAGTGCCGCGGAAGGTGTCGAATACCATCTCCGTCATGGACTGATCGCCATCAAACTCATCGGCAAGATCAGTATCGGTCGCTTCCAACGCTCGTCGAATTTTCGCGTCGATGTTATTCATGATTCTGTACTTTCTAACAGCTCCTTGAGCTGTTGACGCGCGTGATACAA
>JAPUKX010000061.1 GCA_027295435.1 Planctomycetota bacterium
TCCCAGTGCGCCCCCACGGCCAGGTCGCCCACACCGTCGCCATCCAGATCGCCCAGCGAGGCCACGGAGCTGCCAAACAAATCGAGAAATTCCAGCGTGCCGGTAAAGCCGCCCTCGGTATCGCTGATCTTCTGGTTCGAGAGCACCCAGCCTGGCTGAGATAGCGCGCCGCTTGCGGTCGCCAGAGCCAGGAGCGACGGCCCAACAATAAAGCACGCTGCACGAGTCGAATGATGAATACGTCGGATGGTCATTTCATCGCTCCTTCCTGCGCCGCAGGCGGGCTCGATTCCTCGCTAGTGCGCTGGGCCTGGTCACTGAAGTGACCAGGCCTCTGGGGCTCAGACGCCCGCAGCATTATCCGCGGCGGGAAGCCTTGCGGCAAGAAGATTCTTCTGAAAACCGCGTTTACGGAACGCGGCTCGCCGTCAGACGGCCGCGACGTAGCCGTCGGTCGCGCGGGCGAAGGAGAAGTCGTTTTCAGTCAACCCGGCAGCATCGTGGGTGGTCAGCGTCAGCGTCACCTTGTTGTAGCGGATCATGATGTCGGGATGATGCTGCATCTCCTCGGCCAAATCGGCGATGCGGCTGACGAAGGCCATGGCTCCGATGAAATCATCAAAGCGGAAGGTCCGCTGCAGGGCATCGCCGGTGAGCGACCACTCTGTCAGCTCGGCCAGGTTCGCGTCGATCTGCTGAGCCTCCAGCTTTTGCATGACGGGCACTCCGTTGATTGGGTCGCCAAGGGACAGTCGCCTGCGCACTATATCGACAGAGCTCACGATGGCCAAGAGCCGATGAGGGCCTCGCCGGCGTGTTGGGGGCCCCCACGGAAGATTCGGCCGAAAAACGGGGTCGTACCGCCATGACGCTGCTCCCGGGCCGGGCCGCTTGCAGCACGAAGAGGATGAGAGAGAATGCCGGCCGAAGCCTCACGCCGATGCGTTCACCTAAGATACGCTCGAACACGGTTGGGTCATCCCGGCCGGGAAACGAACGGATGCTCCCAATACGCACATTCATCCTCGCCACGCTGTGGTATGTGACCGCGGTCGCCGGCGGCTGTGCGAATCTCAGACCCGCCTCGGCTGGAGAAACGGTCGAGATCGCCGGCGAGCGATACACCCTGGAGATTGCCGCCGACGATTCGTCACGCACCACCGGCCTGATGGGTCGAGAGGAGATTTCGCCCGAGGGCGGCATGCTCTTCATCTTCCGCACGGCCCAAGTTCGTCAGTTCTGGATGGGCTATTGTCTGATCAACATCGACCTCATCTTCCTCGACCCCCAAGGGCGAGTGACGGCGACGCACCGCATGAAGGCGGAGGCGCCCCGTCGATCGGATGAGTCGGAGGTGGATTATCAGGGTCGCCTGGGGGGGTATGGGAGCATCTACCCGGCACAATTCGCCATCGAACTGCGAGAAGGGTCGCTCGATCGTTTGGGCATCCAGGTGGACGACCGCATCGAGCTCGACCTGGCTCGCCTCAAGGCATTGGCCCGCTAGGCCGATGACCAACCGACAGCGTGCCGGTGCCTTGGGTCGGTATTGTCGAAGCGGGCTGAAGTAGATGAATCCTTGGAACCTCGCTATAGCTTGGGGTCCCGGCCAAGAATCCGAGGCGGAAGCGATCCGCATGAAGTCGGCCGAAGCGTGGACGGACACCCCCGGGGCAAACTTGAGGACCGTTCGTCTCGGCGAACTCACCCCCGACCACATCCAAGAGCCGTGCCCGCAGATCAGTCCGAATGCCTATTAGACGTTCGTTGATTCCCGTCGGCGCAGCCAGTGGACGATCGTCTTGACAAGGTAGTCAGTCTCCAGGTTGACCGAATCGCCTGGCTGGAGCCGGCCGAGGACCGTCGTCCTGGTGGTGGTGGGAATCAGGGCGATCTCAAACCAACTTTCGCCGAGAGTGGCCACGGTCAGCGACACGCCGTCCACGGCGATCGAACCCCGATCGACAATGAAGTCGAGCAGCTCCGACGGCGGCTCAATGCGCAACCGCTGCTGGGTAGCCTCGTTCCAGATCCGGCACACGGCGCCGATTCCGTCAATGTGCCCTTGGACCAGATGCCCGCTGAGCAGAGTGGTCGGGGTGATCGCCGATTCGAGGTTGACCGGATCACCGACGCCAAGATCGCCCAGCGTGGTCGTCCCCAGCGTCTGGCGGATCACATCAAAACGTAGCCAACCCCCGCCCGATGAGGCTGCATTGAGGCGCGCCGCGGTGCAAGGGGCTGTTACCGTCAGGCAGCAGCCATTGACCGCGATCGAGTCTCCGGGAGCAGGGTTGCGGCCCCAGCCGCATGGATCGATGGCGAGGGTCCGCCCAGAGTCACACGGCTCAACAGCCCCCACAACGCCACGGTGCTCAACGATGCCGCTGAACATGCATCAGCGTAGGCCGGTTGGCCGTATCGGTCCGGTGTATCCACCCTTGACGAGGCAGGAAGCGTCTCGGATACTTGTGGGCTTGCGGCGCCGGCTGGACACAGAGGCCACGATGGACTGGGGAGCTGATTGATGATGAACCGCCCCGCACGCACATGGCAGGGCCACGGCCTTTGGCGTCATCGCTGGCTGCAGGGGGGCGTGGTGT
>JAPUKX010000062.1 GCA_027295435.1 Planctomycetota bacterium
CATAAGTGATTGCACACACGTGAGTTGTGAAATTCTCGCCAACGTGGCGATCGGACGTTGACCCAACCGCGCCGACGAGACTACTGTGGGAAGCGGTTCCCGTGGCACACCAAAAGACGCGGCCTTCGGGTCGTGGCGCACCGCCGTCCGGGAGTGTCGGAGCGTCCGGGCGGCGGACTTTTTTTCAACATTGCCGCAGCAGCTCTTGTGACGGCGGTTCGCCCGGATGCTTGAGAATATGCTCGGCCAGGCGATCGGCAAGACCGAGTGCAGCCTGCACATCCCATCCCACCAGCACCCCGTGCAACAATGCGACGATGCTCGCCTCGTGCGCTTCGGGGCGATGGGCCCGCCCCGACCAGGACGACTCCGCGCTGTGCACAACCATCGGCTCACCCGCTTGGGCGATCACCACCATCGTGAGGTTACCGAGGCGTAGCAGTTCAACCGCAGCCTCCCGCTGCGGCTGGTCAACAGCGCCGGGCAGCAGCACGTTGCGGGCGAAGTCGTCAATGACGAGGGCGTTGGCGTACTTCAGCCCCGACATCGCGCGGCTCCGATCGAGCTGGTTGTCGGGGCGGTTGGTCAGATCAAACACGCGCAGCGCGAACTTGCATTCCGCGAGGAAGCGATCGCTCACCGATCGGGCCTGCCCGGTTCGCCTGGCCAGCGCGCCGTAGACGACGGCGTCTGTTTGCTGCGCGACGTCGGCAAGATCAAAGTCCCACTGCAAGTTGTCGAAGGCGGCTTCCGAATCGAGGCTATGAAAGGTCTCTGCGCCCATCGTTCGCACAAGCCGACGCCCGGTGGCCAGATCGGGATCGCTTTGCAGGTGAGTGACATCCACCCCGAGCACTCGAAGCTGCGCGATCAGCTCCTGGGCCGCTGGATCCTGGCCGAGGCGTGAAATCGCAATGCCCACGTGGCCGAGCAGCACCGCGTATCTCGGTATCAGTAGAGCCAGGCCGGCCGGTTCCTCTCGGTCGGGATACTCAGCCAGCAGCGCTTCGCCGAGCCCGACAATCGTTCGTTTTCTTGCCATGAGCCGGCTACTCTAACGCCTCGGCGGCCGCTGACCAGCGGCGCCGATGACGCCCAAGCGGCAAGGCGGCATGGGACCCTTCGCCCGCCGGTCTGGCATCGTCGCAGGATGCTGCGGGGCCTCGACGCAACGGCTGGCTCGCCACCTTTGGCCGGCGCAGGCCGCCCACGCCGATCAACTGTTGATGTGCGCGTTGTGGCGATGGAGCCTGCCGGTCGCGCGGACCTGCCTGGTGGTCCCAGCGGTTCTGGCAGCACGTTATTGCCTGGCCGAGACGACCCCGGCAGCATTGAGCACGTTGACCGGGCTCGAGTTGAAGTACGCGCCAATGGCGGCGACCGCTGCGCCTTTGGCCGGGGCGCTACCAAGTGTCTCAGCGGCGAGTGAGCCTGCACCCCCATTCGGCGAGAAAGGGTCCTGGCGGTGGAGCCTCATGGAAGGATTCGCCGTTGATGTCGCCGACCATCAGAACCGCTTCGCGCTGGTCGGCGGAGGGTTCAGCTACTTCATGATTGACAACCTGAGCCTCGAGCTGGAGTTCAACGCACTGTACGTCCATCAGGAGGGCCCTAGCGCGGTTGGCGCGAACTTCAATCTGCTAGCTCGCTGGCATGTCCTGGCGAAGGAGCAGTGGTCGCTGTACGTCGAGGGTGGGGCGGGACTGCTCGGCACCACCGAGCGGGTGCCCGCGGCGACGCCTGACTCGGCTGCGGGCGGGCGATTCAGCTTCACACCCCAGCTTGGCTTCGGCGTGAGCTACCAGATCACCCTCAATACCCGCGTGCTGGTCGGTGCTCGGCTGCATCACATCTCCAATGCGCGTACCCGCGCGGACAACCCGCCGCGCAACAGCCTGCTGGTCTACGCCGGGCTGAGCCTCCCGTTCTAGGAAGAGGCTTGAAGGCTTGGGCGAGCCGGGTTGTGCCAACCCGATGCCCACCCGCATGCCCTATGCGTTCGAAACCAACGCAAAAAGCCCACGGACTGTAGTCCGTGGGCTTCGGCTCATGACTGTCTTGTCACGGCTTACGGCCCCGAGTGCGCGAGCAGTGTGAGCAGGTCGAGGATTCCGATCCCGGCGCGCCGGGACCGTCGTCGTCGAAGTCGGGCGGACCATCGGGGTCGGTGCAAATCACCCCCAATTGGCCAGCAGTGTCAGGAGGTCGAGTATGTCGACCACACAGTCGTAGTTGAGGTCGGCTGAGCACTGTTCGGGCAGAGCAGGACAGTCAGCCCAACTGGCGAGCAGCATCAACAGGTCAATGATACCGACGACACCGTCGCCGTTGAGGTCGCCGGGGGGAGACGGAAACGGGAGGAACTCGTATGCGCCCATGTCCACGAGGGGGTTGACGCAGTCGGCATTGCCGGTGTCGGGGGTGGCCGGGTCATCGACGAAGCGCGGATTGTCGTCGAGGTCGGTCACAATACCCTTCGGCACGGCTGTATTGTCAGCCGCGTCTATGCAAGGTGAACCGCTCGAGATGTGGTAGTCGCCGTTGTCGGGATCGACGAAAAGCGGGTCGGCGTCGATGTTGCCGACGCCGCCGTACGCACCATCGAGGTCCTGAACGCAGGAATAGTTGACGACCTCCACACTGCTCGTGCTGAGGATCTGGACCTCGAGCCCGCCTCCCTTGGCGACGTGGTTGCCCCAGATGATGCAGCTTGAGAGCGTCATCTCCACCCCCGCATAGTTGGTGATCCCTCCGCCGAGGTAGGCCGTGTTGTCGCTGATCGTGCAGTTTACGAGGCTCAGGGCGGCGAGATCGCTAAAGATACCACCGCCGAAGGCGGCCGCGCAGTTGCCGTTCATGACGCAGTTGACGAGCGCCGGGTTGCCGTAGAGATTGTACACCGCGCCGCCGTCGCTGACTTGGGCGCAGTTGCCGCGAAACGTGCACCCGATGATCGCGGGGCTCGAGCCCTGGATGTAAAGAGCGCCGCCGGCGTCGGCCGCGTTCCCTTCGAAATCGCAGCCGACGATCGTCGCGTCCCCGGCGACCAACATGGCGCCGCCGAAGACAGCGCGGCCGTTGCGAATGGTGAACCCCTCCACCCGCGCACCCCCGGAAAGGACAAACGCGCGGTCTTCGGTCTCGCAGTCGATGACGCATGCCCTCGGTCCGCCGGCCGAACGGACGGTGATCAGCTTGGTGCCGGTGGAGATGGCACGGTTGCCGGGACCGGTGTAGGTGCCGTCAGCGACCACAACCTCATCGCCGTTCACCGCGGCGTCGATGGCCGCCTGGATGGTGCGATAGTCGCCCGGCACGTGAATGATGTCAGCGTGGACGTACGCGGCCAGCAAGATGGCAGGCGAAACGAGAGCGATGAGGACGATGGGCAATAGTCGGCTGTGGAGCATGGCTGGGCCTCCTTCGGTTGCAGCACGGTTCGGAGAGCCGTGGCGGGGAGGGAGTCAGCCGGCTTGAGACAAGCCGGCTCGCTGAGCAAGATGGTCCGCACAGCGGACCCTACAAACTCAAGCCGTCCCTGATGCGGTTACAGCGATATGAGCGTAGCACGCTCGGCGGGGGTCGCACAAGGAAAAAAATCAAAATGCTCGATGCGGCTTGGTCCGCGGGCTTCCGCCCGCGGCTATTGGCGATCCGCGCAGCGGGGCAAGGTGCCACGGCACAACACATCACCCATCACCCATCACTCATCACTCATCACTGATCACTGCTCGCTTTCCGTTCACGCGCCGGTGTATCGGCCGAAGGCGAGGCTGACGTTGTGGCCGCCGAAGCCGAAGGAGTTGTTCAGCGCGTAGCGCACGGGGCGCTCCTGCGCCGTATTGGCGGCAAAGTCCAGGTCGAAGTCGTTATCGGGGCGATCGAGGTTGATGGTGGGTGGGACGACGCCGTGGTGGACGGCGAGGACGGTGATGACCGATTCGATACCGCCGGCTGCGCCCAGCGCATGGCCGGTCATCGACTTGGTCGAGCTCATGACCAGCTTGGGGGCGTGGTCGCCGAAGAGTTGGTTGACGGCATGGACCTCAGCGGTGTCGCCCAAGGGGGTGGCGGTGCCGTGGGCATTGATGTAATCGACCTGGTCGGGGCTGAAGCCGGCCTCGGCGATGGCGGCTTGCATGGCCCGCACGGCCCCGATTCCCTTCGGGTCGGGGGCGGCGATATGGTGAGCATCGGCGGAGGAACCAAAGCCGAGCATTTCGGCGTAGATTCGCGCCCCGCGGTTCTTGGCGTGTTCGAGTTCTTCGAGCACCATGACCGCAGCGCCTTCGGCGAGCACGAAGCCGTCGCGATCGTGATCGAATGGGCGGGAGGCCTTCTGGGGCTCATCGTTGCGGGTGGAAAGGGCCTTCATTGCGGCGAAGGAGCTGATGCACAGCGGGCTGATGGGGGCTTCGGCGCCGCCGGCGAACATGACCTCCGCGTCGCCGAACTGAATCAGGTTCCACGCGTTGCCGATGGCGTGGGCGCCGGTGGCGCAGGCCGTCGAAGTGGCGGAGTTGGCGCCGCGAAGGTTATGCCGGATCGAGACGTGGCCGGCCACGGCGTTGACCATTAGCTTGGGGACAACAAAGGGACTGATCTTGCGGGGCCCGCCTCGCAGCAGCCTGGTGTGGCCGTGTTCAATCGTGAGGATTCCGCCGATACCTGAGCCGATGACCACGCCGCGTCGGTAGGGATCGCCGCTGTTGAAATCGACGCCCGAGTCCTCCGCAGCCTCCGCAGCGGCACACATGCCCAAGGCGCAGAAGCGGTCCATCCGCTTGATCTCGCGGGCATCAATGCGGCTGCGCGGATCCCAGCCGTTGACTTCGCCGGCGATCCGCACGTTCCATTCATCGCCCTGCTCGAATGCGGTGATTCGTGAGATGCCTGAGCGTCCCTCGATCAGCGCCTGCCACATGCTTGGCACGTCTACACCGACGTTGGTCACGGCTCCCATGCCGGTGACGACGACACGCCGGTTCGCATTGCTTCTCATGTGCAGAAGGTCTCGGGAGTCCCCAGGAAGCGGACTGCGCCACACGTTGCGACAGCCGATCGACCGCTGGGGCGGCTGCGGATTCTAGGCGTCCGAGCCGATGCTCTGCTTGATGAAGGCGATGGCCTGGCCGATCGTCTGGATCTTCTCAGCCTGCTCGTCGGGGATCGCGGTTTCAAACTCGTCTTCGAACTCCATAACCAGCTCGACGGTATCCAGGCTATCCGCATGAAGATCGTTGGTGAAGTTTGTGTCGCGGGTGATAGTGCCTTTGTCAACGCCCATTTGCTCGGCGACGATATCGATCACTTTGGCTTCGATTTCGGTTTCCGTCACTTCTGAGATCTCCTGATTGAGAGGCCCGGCCGGCCCAGGGCCCGCGGGCGGTCACTATAGCCGGATTTCTTCGCGATGCAATGGGTCAGGCGTCCAGCCGAGCCCGGCCTTGGAGGCGTCTGGCCCGGCAGTGGGGTCAGCAGGCCAGTCCTCCATCCACGACCAGGACCTGGCCGGTGAGGTACCCAGCGAGGTCGGAGGTCACAAACGATACGACATGGGCGATCTCCTCGGGCTGGGCGAACCGTCGCACGGGCAGCGAACGGATCACCTCCTCGCGTCGCTGCGGCGGCAGGGCATCAAGCATGCTTGTCTCGACGAACCCCGGGGCGACCACGTTGGCGGTGATGCCCTTGGGGCCGAGTTCCTTGGCGAACGATTTCGTGAGCCCGATGAGGCCGGCCTTGGCGGCCGCGTAGTTGGCCTGCCCGGCGTTGCCGATGACCCCGGTGACGGACCCGATGTTGACGACGCGTCCGAATCGTCCTCGCATCATTGGGCGGGCCGCGGCGCGGCAGGCCACGAACGCCGACCGCAGGTTCACCGCGATGACTTGGTCGAAGTCGGCATCGCTCATTCGCAGGATCAAACCGTCTCGGGTCATGCCGGCGTTGTTGACGAGAACGTCCAGCCGGCCGTGGGTGGAAGCAACCGCCTCGATCATCGCGCTGAGCGATTCGGAGTCGCTGACATCGCAGGGGCGAACCTCGGCCGCGCCGCCGGCGTCCTCGATCTGCTGTCGCACCTCGTCCAGCGCCTCGGCCGAGCGGCTCACCAGGACTACCAGTCGCCCGTCGGCAGCGAGTCGCTGGGCGATGGCCCGCCCGATCCCACGGCTGGCACCGGTGATGATCGCTACTCGCGGTTCGATGGTCTGCCTCGTGTCATCCGGTTGGTGAGGTGAACGAGAAGGAAAAAGCCCGCCGTGGGCGGGCCTTTGATTGTACCGAAAACGTGAACGTTGCCAATCGAGCGGCTTAGCTTGGCGGGCCGGGCGGCCGCCGCGGATTCCTTGGAGGTGGTCTTCTGCCGGGCCCACCGGGAGTGCCGGTGGGACTTGCGGGTGCCCCCCCTGGGGTCACCGAGCTGCCCCTGCCGCCCCTCTTCCCGCTGACGATCTTCTGTGGCACGACGAATTCTTCGTCCGGCTTGTACGCTAGGGCAAGCTCCTGCTCGAGAAGCTCAAACCACGCGGCGATCCAGTCGGAGCCGCTGAGCTTGTCCATAATGTTCGGCGGCGTGGCGACGGCATCGAACGTCGCGCCATCAATACTGGTGGTGTAGTACCACAGTTGTGGTTGGTGTCCCAGGCCCACGTAGAAGATGGCTAGTGCGCACGCCTGACCGTCCGGGCTCTCGCCCGTTTGCACGTGAATGCGCGTGATCTGGGAGGTGGTTTTCTCCCATGCCCCGGATCGCACCAGGTCCTCCAACTCGAGTCGATCAAGCATCGAGAGCATGGTCCCCAGAGCCGTGGCATCCGAGCGCGCAAAGGTGTCGAAGAATTCCAGCACGGCCCGGCGGTCATCCTCTTTCGCGGGAGCGTCCTCTTCGAGGAGCTGCACTCGCTCATCGATGCCCAGCTGAACCATGAGTTGATCGATCGGCGTCACTGTTGGCTTGGGAGGCGGAGGCGGCGGAGCCACCCTTGTGACCACCGGCGGCGGCGGCGGGCTGCTCTCGCATCCAATCGAGCCTGTGGCGACGACGGCACATGCGGCCGCAGCCCCAACGAGTCGAAGCAGTCGTGTTTCATGGCTGGTCATGGTTGATCACCTTTACGTTTCGGTCGATACGGCGCATCAGACCTCGCAGAACGACCCCCGGGGCCAATTCGTGATAGCTCATTGTACCTCCGCCGACAAGTTCCTGGCAGATTTCGGACCACCGAACCGGGCTGACGATCTGTTCGACGAGCCGGCGCTTGAGAAGTTCCATGTCCTGCGGGTGGTGTGGTTGGGCGGTCACGTTCGACCAGACCCGGACCTTTGGAGGCTGGAAACTCATATGGTCCAGGGCCGTGGCCATGCCGTCGGCGGCCGACTGCATCAGCGGCGAGTGGAACGCTCCGGCCACGGCCAGCGGCGTGGCTCGCAATCCGCGGCGCCCGGCCGCGTCAGCGGCCCGTTGGCAGGCGTCGGCGTGACCCGAGAGCACGATCTGGCTGGGGGCGTTGACGTTGGCGCAAACGAGCACGTCACCCCCACGGGCCTCGTCACAAATGGCCTGAGCCTGCTCTTGGTCGGCTCCGGCCACGGCGACCATGCCGCTTCGGCAGCGCTGCGCCGCCTCCTGCATCAGCCGGCCTCGCCGAGCGACCAGCCGCAGCCCGGGAACGAAGTCGAAGACGCCCGCCAGGCACAGCGCGGTGTATTCGCCCAGCGACAGCCCGGCCATCGCCGTCAGCGGCAACTGTCCATTTCGTTCAACGAGACCGCGATGGCAGGCGACCGAGCAGACATAGATCGCCGGCTGAGCGATGTCGGTTCGGTTCAGCAGATCCGCCGGGCCATTGAAACAGATCTCGCTGAGTGGGCGATCGAGTGATTCGCCCAGCGCCTCATCGGCTTGAGCAAAGATTCGTCTGGCCGCTTCGCTGGCCTCATGCCAGGCCTTGCCCATGCCCACAGCCTGGGCCCCTTGGCCGGGACAGAGGATCACGGCGTGCAAGTCTGTCATCTCGTTGGGATCCTCGTAGTCCGCGGGCTCGTCAGTCCGTCGCTGTCCTCAAGCCTCTAACCTCAGACCTCAGGTCTTCCTCATAGTTTCCACACGCTGGTGGCCCATGTCAGGCCGCCGCCGATGGCGACGAACATGACATAGTCGCCGCGCTTGACTTCGCCCGCTTTCCACAGTTGATCGAAGCACAGCCCGACCGAGCCGGCTGAGCTGTTCCCGTGCGTATCGATATTGATGTAGAACTTCTCCGGAGGCAGGCCGAGCTTCTGGCGTGTCGAGTCGATGATGCGCAGGTTTGATTGATGGCAGATGAACCGGCTGATCTGACAGGCGGAGAGGCCGGTGGCTTTGAGGGCTTCCTCGATCACTTCCCGCATCTTGACCACGGCGAACTTGAAGATCTCTCGTCCACGCATCCGCAGGCAGCCGAGGCGAATGGGATTGTCACGGTCGTGCTCAGGAATGTCCTGCTCACGGCGGGGGATGTAGAGGGATTCCCACAGCGCGGCGTCGGCATGCATGGTCTGGTAAAGGCAGCCAATGGATGGATCGTCGTCGCGGGCCACGACCACGGCTCCCGCGGCGTCGCCGAACAGAATTGACAAGGTGCGATCGGTGTAATCGGTGATGGTGCTCATGGTGTCGGCGCCGATGACGCCGATGGTGCGATATCGGCCGCAGCGGATCAGCGAGTCCGCGATGTTGATGCTGTAGACGAACCCGCAGCAGGCGGCGCCGACGTCGAAGGCGCCTGCGGGAGCAGCGCCGAGGGCATCGGCGACGCGGCAAGCCACACTTGGGCAGGTCATCTCCCCCGTGACCGTTCCGAGGATGATCAAGTCCAGATCGCTCGCGGCAAGCTTCGCATCCTCCAGCGCTCGTCGCAGGGCGTCACAGGCGAGCGTAAAGGTGCCTTGACGCTCCGGATCGACGACACGCCGCTCGCGGATCCCGGTGCGCTGGACGATCCATTCATCGGTCGTGTCCACCATCTTCTCGAAGTCGGCGTTGGTCAGCACCTTCTCCGGCACGGCCGAACCTACTCCGGCGATTCGAATCCCGTATCCGTCGGGCGAGTTCATGCGATGACTTCTTCCATGATGCCGAGCTGCTGGGAGATCGCCTGGTTGACGCCGGACTCTACGAATTGTTTGGCACGTGACACGGCATTGGTGATCGTGCGTGCGACGCTGGAGCCGTGGCAGATGAGGCAGACGCCGTTGACGCCCAGCAACGGCGCGCCGCCGTATTCATGATAATCGTGTTTGGCATAGATGCTCTTGACCACCGGCTCAAACCGGGCGGCCAGCTCGGGATCGATCTTGAGAACTTCGCGGGCAATCGCCTTGAAGATGCCGGCGGAGAGACCCTCGGCGAGCTTGATCATGACATTGCCTACGACGCCGTCGGTCACGACCACGTCGGCCTCGCCGTTGAAGACGGCCCGGCCTTCGATGTAGCCGACGAACTGGAGACTGTTGTTGGCCCGTAACGTATCGCGGGCTTGCTTCATTTCCGCAGTGCCCTTTTGGTCCTCGCCGCCGACGTTCATGAGCGCGACCCGCGGGCGATCGATACCCAGCACCAGCCGGGCATAGACCTCGCCCATCACCCCGTACTGGGCCAGGTGGTGCGGCTTGGGTTCGAGGTTGGCGCCGACGTCGATGAGCACGACCGGCCCGCAGAAGGTGGGTACGGTCACGGCGACGCCGGGTCGATGTACGTTGGGCAACCGGCGCAGATACATCTGCGCCGCGGTCACGCAGGCTCCGGTGTTGCCAGCGGAGATCATCGCGTCGAGGGTGTGTTCGGCCCTGCGGCCGGCCATGCGGGCGAGCACGACGAGCGAGCTGTTCTTCTTGGATCGCACAGCCTCCACAGGCGGCTCGTCCATGCCGATGACGTCTGTGCAGGCCACAACGGTGACGCGATCGTTCCCAGCAGAGAGCTGCGAGACGGCCGGGTTGATGACCTGGGGATCGCCCACGAGCACGAGCTCGTCGTCGAGGCCGATTTGGTCCAGCGAAGCGATGGCTCCTTCAAGAATCGCGTCGGGGGCATTGTCGCCCCCCATCACATCGACGCCGATTCTCATCGATCATTCGCCTTCGGCGGTCTTGATTTGGAGACCCGGC